>CAVERI010000004.1:0-70418 GCA_963618055.1 bacterium
CGCTGAGCCCGTTCCCGCGCGGAGGACATTTCCGTCCTCCGCGCTTTTTTCTTGCTTTTACGCCGGTTTTCTGGTACAATTCGGGTGCAGAAAATCCTTACAGATGGAGGCGCGTGGCATGAACGCGATATTGATTCCCGCATACAAGCCGGACGACAAGCTGGTGGCGCTGACCAATCAGCTGCTGACGCACGACGATTTGAAGCTCGTGGTAGTGGACGATGGAAGCGGCGAGGCGTACCGCCCCGTTTTTGACGCGCTCGATAAGCGCGTTACGCTCATTTCCTACCCCGACAACAAGGGCAAGGGCGGCGCGCTGAAGACCGGCATCCGCTACATCATGGATCACATGCCGGAGTGCGAACGCCTTGTGACCGCCGACGCCGACGGCCAGCACCGCTACGCGGATATTCGCAGGGTGCTCGACAAGTCCGCGGAAATGCCCGGCGCGCTGGTGCTGGGAAGCCGCGCGTTTGAGGGAAACGTGCCGCTGCGCAGCCGCTTCGGCAACGCCATGACCCGGCAGGTGTTCGCCATTGCCAGCGGCGCGAAGGTGCGCGACACACAGACCGGTCTGCGCGCCTTCGACCGCGACGGCATGCGCCGGTTTGTGGACGTACCCGGAGACCGCTACGAATACGAGATCAACATGCTGCTGACCGCCGCCCGCGCCGATATGCCCATTTATGAAGTGACGATCGAAACGGTGTATCTGGATGACAACAAGTCCTCGCACTTCAACCCGCTGAAGGACTCGCTGCGCATCTATGCCTGCATCCTGAAGTTCGCCTGCTCGGGGCTGATCTGCTTCGGCATCGATTACGTGCTGTTCCAGCTTCTGCGCACGTTTATTCCGTTGACGTGGGTAAGCAACCTGCTGGCGCGAATCGTGAGCGCGACGGTCAACTTCACACTTAATAAGAAGCTCGTGTTTAAGGGCAATGAAAAAACGCTGCCCGCGGTTTTCAAATACACCGTGCTCGCCGTGTTCATCTACCTGATCGACACCGCCGTGCTCGCGCTCCTGTACGAAAAGCTCGGCTGGAGCCGCTACGTTGCCAAGATCATCTCCGGCTGCATCGGCTACCTCATCAGCTTCCCGGTGCAGGGACGAATCGTCTACCGCAGGCAAAAGCACTGAACGCCGCATCCCCGGACATTCTCATCGTGTCCGGGGATGCGCTTTTTTTCACACCTGCCCGCCGCCGGAGGAAGGCTCCTCCTCGATTTCCGCATAGGCGATGGACTTCCGGTTGTGCGTGTACGTGATATGCAGCCGCCCGTTCCGCGCCACGATGGCCGGATAGCAGAACTGCCCCTCGCGCCCGTGTCGGTCGTCGATGGGGTCGTCGGCCAGCGTCGCGAAATCCTCAAAGGTCTCGCCGTTGTCGGTGGACTTCATCACCACCAGCGGCGTGCGCGGCCCCCACGCGCCCGTCGTCGGGTTCAAAACCAGATACAGCGCGCGCCCGGTATCCGCAAGATCAATGCCGCTGTTGTTGTTGGGAAGCGCGGTCGGATACGCCGTCGACCACGCGCGGCCGCCGTCCTCGGAATCGGAACGGTAGACGCGCCCCGCCTGCGTGCGCAGAAGCGCGTGCACCCGCCCCGGCGCGCTTTCCCACAGTGTCGGCTGAATCGCGCCTGCGCCGGGCATGAAGTCCGGCGCGGTCTCGTCCGTCCGGTTCAGCGGAATCGGCGCGAGCCGGTGGAACGTGCGCCCGCCGTCGGTGGATTCGTCCACGCGCGGCAGCCACGCCTCCGCCGATTCATCGGAGTTCGGCGCGAGCATGCGCCCGTCCGCCAGCCGGATGGGCTTATTGCGCACGGGGCCGCCCGCCGGATTGTCCGCGCCCAGCGGCACGGGCTCCGACCACGTTTCGCCGCCGTCGGCGGATACCATGGTATAGCTGACCCAGCCCGGAATCGTGCGCCCCACCCGGAACACCACGCGGATTCCGTCGTCCGCCGCAAAGATCACCGGGTTCCAGTGCGCCGTGTCGTTCACCTTGGCGATTCGCCTTGGCCGCCTCCACGCGCCGTTTTCGCGCACGGACAGCCAGATTCCCACGTCGTCCGCGCCCTCACGGCTTCCGGCAAAGTAGACGCACAGCACGCGCCCGTTTTCCAGCGGCAGCACCGTGGACGCGTGGCACTCCGGGAACGAAACGTCGTAGCCGGTAAGCAGTTCTGGCGGCTCGTGCCGCAAAAGCGAATAATACACGTACCGCTTCAGGCGAAGGAACGCGTCCAGCTCCCGCCGCTCGCGCAGGGCGGGCGCGGACAGGATTCCTTCCTTTATACACAGGTATTCCACGTCCTCCGGCGCAAATCGGCAGCCCGCCGCGACGCGCAGAAAATCAAGCGCGCCCTCCGCGCGAACGCGGTCGCCCGTCTCAAGGGCGTTTTTCAGCATCCGAAAAAATTCCGGCGCGACGTTCGCCAGCGCGCCCACGTATCCCGCGCCCAGCTCCCCGGAAAGCAGCCCCGCGTCATCGGCATAGAAGGGAACGTCCGCGCTTCCCCCGCTTCCGATCACAAAGGACGCGCGCGCGGCGTCCGCCGGGAAACCGTCGGTGCGCACCCACAGACCCAGCGGCACATCGAGCTTTCCGTTTCTTATCATCGACGCGGCCGCGTCCAGAACAATCGCGTCCGGCCGCAGCGCCTCCAGCGCGCGAAGCTCGGCAGGGTGCGCCTCCGCAAGCACAAGGCACTTCATGCCCGCGGCATGACACAGCTCGATCATCGTCTCCGCAAACCGCCGGTCGCCGCCTGAAAAGCCGCCTTCCTTGCGCGCGGGAACGGCAAAAACGCCCGCGCAGCCCTCTCGCGCAAGCCGCGCAAGCCATTTTTCCAGCCCATTTGCGTCCATTTCGCTCCGCGCGGAAAGCGTGGAATACCATTCAAATCCCGCCATGCGTCTTCTCCTCCTCCGTTTCCCGCCTCCATTTTACCGTTTCCCCCGCGCCGCGTCAAGCGAAAAGCGCCGCTTGTGCTCGCCCGGCAAAACCAGCCAGAAAATCCGGCCTTTTTTCGCTTGTTTGGTAAAATCCGATGAATTACCGCTGATTTTCTTGACTTTTCGGCCAGACCGACGTATAATATGGTTGCAATGAAAGGGCTTACCTTTCAAACGCTCCTTTGCGCGCACGCGCAAAAATAAGAAGGAGGATGTCTGATATGAAGAAATTCCTGTCCATGCTTCTGGCCGTTGCCATGCTGCTGACGGTCAGCGCCTTCTCCGTCGCCGAAACCACCGGCTTCGACGGCGAAATCAAGGTCTGGGTTGCCGACGCCGCCGTCGACTTCACCAAGACGCAGATCGACGCCTTCAAGGCCGCCCATCCCGAGTACGCGAACATGACCGTGACCGTCGAGCCCATGGGCGAGGGCGACACCGCCACCTCCATGATCACCGACGTTGAGAGCGGCGCCGACATCTACGGCTTCGCGCAGGATCAGCTGGCTCGTCTGGTTGCCGCCAACGCGCTGGAGGAGGTTGCTCCCGACAACGTGCCGCTGATCACCGCTGAGAACGACGCGGGCTCCGTGGCCGCCGCGACGCTGGGCGACGTGATGTACGCCTACCCCCTGACCTCCGATAACGGCTACTTCCTCTACTACGACAAGAGCGTCGTCACCGATCCCTCCACGATGGAAACCATCATTGCCGACTGCGAGAAGGCTGGCAAGGGCTTCTACATGGAAATCAACTCCGGCTGGTATCAGACCTCGTTCTTCTTCGGCGCAGGCTGCACGCTGACCTACGACGTGGATAACGACGGCAACCTCGTTGCCTGCCACTGCGACTACGCCTCCGACAACGGCGTGAAGGCCCTCAAGGCCATGATCTCCGTCGCCAAGTCCCCCGCCTTCAACAACATCTCCTCCGCCTCCAACGCCACCAACATCGGCGCGATCGTGGACGGCGCGTGGGACGCCAAGACCGTGCAGGAGAAACTGGGCGACAACTACGCCGCCACCAAGCTCCCGACCGTTGCCGGCTACCAGATGGGCGGCTTCGGCGGCTTCAAGCTGCTGGGCGTGAAGCCCCAGACCGACGACGCGAAGCTGGCTGCCTGCGACGCGCTGGCCTACTACCTCGCCTCCGGCGACGTGCAGGCTGCCCGTTACGAAGCGCTCCAGTGGGGTCCCTCGAACCTCGAGGCCCAGAAGCTCGACGCCATCCAGACCAACTCCGCGCTGTCCGCGCTGGCGGCTCAGCTGAACTACTGCATCGGTCAGGGTCAGTATCCGAACAACTACTGGTCTCTCGCGACCGCGCTGGGCGACAGCGTTATCGCCGGTGAGTACAACGACTACACCGATGCGCAGCTTCTCGAGGTTCTGCAGAACTTCCAGGATACCGCCATCTCCTACGCCGCGAACTAACACACTCTCTTCGTGGGCTGGAAGTGCATGCTTCCAGCCCATCTTTTGAATCAGAGCCTGATGAAAGTGAGATGAAATCCCATGGCGTTCGGGACAAAGCGCATTTCCGATCTGGAATACCTGAGCCTGTCTCCGTTTCAGAGATTTCTGTACCGGCTGACGCGTTTTCTCGTTTCGCTGCCCGGCGCGCTGGCGCACGGCGCCGCAAACGGCGCAAAGGCCGTCGCGAAATTCTTTGCGGCAATCGGACGGGAGCTTTCCGACCTTGTGCTGACGTTTGTTCACGGCGATTTGTGGACGCGCCTGAGCTACCTGATCATGGGCGCGGGCAGCGCCGCGCGCGGCCAGTATCTGCGCGCCGGCTGCTTTTTTGCGGTGCAGGCGGCGTTCAACGTGTATCTGTTTCTCTTCGGCTGGCCGTATCTGAGCAAGCTCGGCACGCTGGGCACCGTGGAGACCGCGAAGGTCGGCCGCAGAACGGTGTACGGCGACAACAGCTTTTTCATTCTGCTGTACAGCCTTCTGACCATTTTCTTTATCATTCTGTTCGTATACCTGTGGCGCGCGAACATCCGGCAGAGCAAGACGTCCTATGAGCTGAAAAAGGCCGGCAAGCACCTTGCCACGGCAAAGGAGGATCTCGCCTCCCTGCTGGACGGCCAGTTCCACAAAACGCTGCTCGCGCTGCCGCTGACCGGCATCACGGCGTTCACCTTCCTGCCGATCGTGTTCATGATTCTCGTCGCGTTCACCAACTTTGACAAAACGCACCAGCCTCCGGGCAAGCTGTTTACATGGGTGGGGCTGGACAATTTCCGCGAAATGTTCACCTCCAGCACGTCCAGATACGCCTCCACCTTCTCCGAGGTGCTCACATGGACGCTGATTTGGGCGTTCTTCGCCACGTTCCTCAACTATTTCCTCGGCATGATCGTGGCCATCATGATCAACAAAAAGGGCATTCGCCTGAAGAAGATGTGGCGCACGATTCTGGTTATGACCATCGCCATTCCCCAGTTTGTGTCGCTTCTGTACGTATCCAAAATGTTCGCCAGCGACGGTCTGATCAACAGCTATCTGCTGAAATGGGGCTGGATTAAAACGCCGCTGCCATTCTGGACAAAGGCCAGCTGGGCGCGGGTTACGATCATCTGCATCAACGTGTGGATCGGCATCCCCTACGCCATGCTGATCTGCACCGGCATATTGATGAACATTCCCGCCGACCTGTACGAAAGCGCGCGCATCGACGGTGCGAACGCCTTTCAGGCCTACATGAAGATCACGCTGCCCTACATGCTGTTCGTCACGGGGCCGTATCTGCTCACCTCGTTTATCGGCAACATCAACAACTTCAATGTCATCTATTTGCTGACGCAGGGCTCGCCCAAGGGCATGGAGCTGGAATCCCCCGCGGGCTACACCGACCTTCTGATCACGTGGCTGTATAAAATGACGGTGGATAACACCGAGTACAGGCTGGCCGCGGTTATCGGCATCGCCGTGTTCGTGCTTACGGCGGTCACCAGCCTGATCGTGTACAACTCGATTCCGTCCGTCAGGAACGAGGAGGATTTTCAGTGATGACGCAGACAAACCGTTCTTCCCACGCGCGCGGCCGCGAAATGAGCCTGTCCAAGCACGAAAAAAACACGAATACCGCCATCTACATCGTGCTGAGCGTGATTTCCGCCGTCTGGCTTCTTCCGTTCGTGTTTCTGGTTCTGCAGTCCTTCCGCTCCTACGCCACCGAGGCGGGCGGCATGGTCAGCTATCTGATTCCGAAAAAATTTTCGCTGGACAACTACCGGTTCCTGTTCTCCTCCGAGTGCAATTTCTTCACGTGGTACTTAAACACGCTTGAAATCGCCTCCATCTGCTCCGCGCTTCAGACGCTGATCGTGCTGTCCGTCAGCTACGCGCTGTCGCGCATTCGCTTTCGCGGACGCAAGCTGATCATGAACCTGATTTTAGTGCTGGGCATGTTCCCGGGCTTCCTCACGATGATCTGCCTGTACTTCCTTCTGCGCACGCTGGGACTCACGCAGGAGGGCGCCATTCCCGGCCTGATCCTCGTGTACGTGGCATCCTCCGGCATGGGCTACTACATCTCCAAGGGCTTCTTTGACACCATTCCGAAGTCGCTGGACGAAAGCGCCCGCATCGACGGCGCGACGCGCTTTCAGGTGTTCCGCGCGATCATCATGCCGCTGTCCAAGCCCATTGTGATCTACACGGCGCTGATGGCGTTCATGGCTCCGTGGGCAGACTATGTGTACGCCTCCTACGTCGCCTTCGGCAAGGAGGCCAGCTACAACGTGGCCGTGGGTCTTTACCGCTGGATGGTCACCAAGGACTATCAGGGCTACTTCACCCGCTTCTGTGCGGGCGGCGTGCTGGTGTCCGTGCCGATCACGGCGCTGTTCTTAGTGCTTCAGCGCTACTACGTGGAAGGCGTCACCGGCGGCGCGGTCAAGGGCTGATTCCCAACCCTCTCCCCTGCGGATTCCGTTTTTTCCGAGCGGAATCCGCGGTTTTCTTTTTTCGAGGACGCTGCGCCGCGCATTCAGTTGTGTTTTTTACGTGCGTCGTGTATAATAAATATATAGTGGGATTTTCTCATCGCAAGCTTGCATCGGGAGGCGGAATTGTGAAGCGAATCTTTCGAATCACGGAAATCGGCGGCGCTTCGTGCGCTTCACAGGTAGAAAAACGCGTGCGCGCGCTGGAGGGCGTGCTGGATGTATCGTTAAACATGGTCACAGGCGACATGCGCGTGTCCTTTGACGAGGACGAGGTAACCCCCGGCGACATCATTGCCGCGGTGGCCGCGACGGGCTACGTGGCGCGCGCGCGGGAAAAGCGCCCGGACAGCGAAAAGAAGCGGGAAAAGCGCAGGCTGCGCGCGCATCTGGTGCTCGTGTGGCTGTTTTCGCTGGTGATTCTGTATCTGTGCCTTGCGAAGCCCCTGCACCTGCCGCTGCCGGAGGCGTTTCGCTATCCGCTTTCCGCCGCCGTGATGCAGCTGATTCTGCTGCTTCCGGTCATTGTTCTGTGCCGGGATGTATTCATCGGCGGCTGGAAATCGCTCGTTCATTTCGCGCCCAACATGTACACGCTGGTGGCGCTGGGCGCGGGCACGTCCGCGGCCTACAGCCTGTTTGAGCTGGTGCTGGGCGCGTGGAAGCTCTCCTCCGGCGTGACGCATGAAATGCACCTGTATTTTGACACCTCCGCCATGATTCTGGCGCTGGTCACGCTGGGCAAGTATGCCGAGGCGCTGGCGCGCGTGCGCACCAGCGAGGCCATTGCGCGGCTGAAGCGCCTGCGCCCCGAGGCGGCGCGCGTGGTTCGCGGCGGCAATGAAACGGTTGTTCCGGCGGCGGAGGTTTCCCCCGGGGACACGGTTTTCGTGCGTCGGGGCGACGTGGTTCCCGCCGACGGCAAGATTCTCTCCGGCGACGGGCGGCTGGATATGTCCATGTTCACGGGCGAAAGCGCGCCTGTCTCGCTGAACGAGGGCGATTCGGTGCTGGGCGCGAGCGTGTGTCTGGACGGCGCGTTCACGATGCGCGCGGAGCGAAGCGGCGCGGACATGCGCCTGAATCAGATTCTGGCGCTTGTGGAGGAGGCGGGCGCGACCAAGGCGCCGATCGCGCGCACGGCCGACCGAGTAGCCGCCGTGTTCGTGCCGCTGGTCATCCTGCTTTCGCTGGCGACGGCCGTTTTGTGGAGCGTATTCGGCGAAAGCGCGGCGTTCGCCGTGAAGTCCGCCGTGTGCGTGCTGGTGATTTCCTGCCCGTGCGCGCTGGGGCTGGCCACGCCCACGGCCATTATGGCGGGCACGGGACGCGGCGCGGAGCTGGGCATCCTCATCAAAAACGCCGCGGCGCTGGAGCAGCTGGGCGCGGTGAATACCGTGATGTTCGACAAGGCCGGAACGCTCACCTCCGGCAGGATGCGCGTGTGCGGCTGTGTGCTTTCGGACGGCGAATCGCGGCGCACGCTG
Source organism: bacterium (assembly GCA_963618055.1). Lineage (GTDB taxonomy): Bacteria > Bacillota > Clostridia > Christensenellales > Aristaeellaceae > SFHK01. Next base: position 8,405 of record CAVERI010000004.1, read on the forward strand.
ACGGCGCTGGCCGCCTCGGCCATGCGCGCGGGCACGCATCCCTACGCGCAGGCAATCTGCGATGAGGCCGCCGCGCTCGACCTGCCGGTGGACGAGGCGGCGGAATACGAGGAGATTCCCGGCGAGGGCGTTCGCGCCTGCGTGGGCGGCGCGCATGTGCTGATCGGCAATCTGACGCTGATGGACAAAAGCGCGCAGGACGTTTCCGCGTGGCGCGACCGCGCCGACGACGTGAGCGACGAGGGCGCTGTGCCGCTGTTCGTCGCCTCCGACGGCCGCGTGCGCGGGCTGATCGCCCTGAAGGACGAGCTGCGTTCCACCGCCGTGGAAGCCGTCGGCGCGCTGAGCGCGGACGGTATTTCCACCCTGATGCTGACCGGAGACAGCCAGCGCACGGCGGACGCCATTGCGCGCTGCGCCGGCATCACCGAAGCCCGCAGCGGCTTAAGCCCCGAGGACAAGGACGTGATGCTGCGCATTTTAGAAGCGGACGGCAAGCACGTGATGCTGGTAAGCGACGGCGCGCACGACGCGCCGGGGCTTCGGCGCTCCGGCCTTACGGTGACAGTGGGCAACGGCACCGACGTAGCCATCGAATCCGCCGATGTGGTCATTCTTCGAAACGACATGCGGCTCGTCGCGCAGGCCGTCCGGCTCGGGCGCATGACCATGCGCGTCGTGCGCGAGAACCTGTTCTGGGCGTTTTTCTACAACGTCATCGGCATCCCGGTCGCCGCGGGCGCGCTGTACCCGCTGCTCGGGCTGCAATTCAGTCCCATGCTGGCCACCGCCGTGATGTGCCTGTCCAGCATCTTCGTGGTCGCCAACGCGCTGCGCCTGCGCCGCTTTCATACCTCCGCGGGCGAGGTCGGCGCGCACATTCCCCGTCTTTCCGCCGTTCCCGCCGCGCGCAGAACGGCTGAAGCAAGCAATAATCTCGTAACCAACCTAACGACAGGAGGAGAAGAAACATGCTGAAAGGTATTTCCCCGATTCTTTCCCCGGAGCTTCTGAAAATTCTGATGGAAATGGGTCACGGCGACGAGCTGTGCATCGGCGACGGCAACTTCCCGGCGGCCTCCATTGCCCAGCGCCTCGTGCGTCTGGACGGCCACGGCGTGACCGAAATTCTGGACGCCATCCTCGCGCTGTTCCCGCTGGACACTTACGTGGACGCGCCCGTGGCGCTGATGCAGGTTGTGCCCGGCGACAACGTAGACCCCGTGATCTGGAAGGAATACGAAAAGGTTATCAGGAAGCACGAGGGCGACAGGAAGATCGAAAACATCGGCCGCTTTGAGTTCTATGACCGCGCGAAGACGTGCTACGCCGTCGTGGCGACCGGCGAAACCGCGCTGTACGCGAACATCATCCTGAAAAAGGGCGTTGTGAAATAACATCGGTTTTTGATTGGACGGCGAGCGCTTCCCTGCGGAAGGTTTGAACCAGACCATGCCGCTGTATGATTTTTCAAGGGAGCGCTCATCCCCCGGTGCTGAACGCGGCGGCGCATCGGCGAAGCGCCGCCGCGCGCGACATTTACAAAGGAGGATTTCCTCGTGAAAATTGTCGCCTTACAACCCCCGTATCCCTATCGTCCGGCGGATATGCCCGCGCTGGTCGAATGGCTGACGAGGCGCTTGGATGAATGCGACGCTTCGCTCGACCTGATCGTGCTGCCCGAGGCCTGCGATGCCATGTCCTCCTATCCGGACTACGCCGCCTTCGAAGCCGACGTGGAAGCCTATTGCCAGCCGCTTCTGGACAAGGCGCGCGCGACGGCCATCCGCTGCGGCGCACTGGTAGCCATCAACCTGTACAAAGGCCCGAAGGGACATTACCGCAACGTCACCGTGCTGTTTGACGCGGCGGGCAACGTTGCGGGCGAATATTTCAAGCAGCACCTGCCGCAGGCCGAGCGCGAGGGCAAGCATTTGGACGACGCGTATACTCGCGCCTATCACGCGCCGTACACGCTCGATCTGAACGGCGTGCGCTATGCGTTTCTCACCTGCTACGACAACTATTACAACGAATACATCCAGCATATCGCGCTGAAAAAGCCGGATGTGCTGATCGTCAGTTCCCTGCAGCGCGGCGAGCGCATGGACATTCTCGAAATGCAAATGAAAAACGCCGCCTTCACCTGCAACGCGTGGGCGGTACGCGCGTCCGTCTCCATGGGCGGCGAGGACTGCGACCACGGCGCGAACACGATGATCGTCGCGCCGGACGGGCGGGTGCTGGCTTCTCTGGGACAGAAGACGGGCATGCTCGTGCGCGACGTAGACGTGAGGTTCAAGCACATGCGCGCCGATTCCTACGGGCAGCCGCCGATTCCCAACGACTTTTTCATTTCCAAAGGGCGCACGCCGTGGGCGTATCGCGCCTGCGGCGCGGGCATAATCCCCGGCGACCGCGACCTGCCCTATCCCCGCATCTGCGCGCACCGCGGCTTCAACTACGTCGCGCCCGAAAACTCCCTGCCCGCCTTCGGCGCGGCCGTCGCGCTGGGCGCGGTGGAAATCGAGCTGGACGTGTGGCCGACGAAGGACGGCGAGCTGATTATTTCGCACGACGAAAGCGTAAAGCGCCTGACCGGCGCGGACGGGCTGATTTCCGATATGACGCTGGCCGAGGTTCGCGCGCTGGACATCGGCTCCGGCACGCATCCCTGCCTCGCCGGACTGCGCTTTCCGACCCTCAGCGAGGTCTTTGAGCGCTTCGCCCGCCGAACCATCGTGAACCTGCACATCAAGTCGTCCCGCGGCTCCACGGTGTACGACCCCGCGATTTTCCAGAAAATCGTCGATACGATTTTCGCCTGCGACATGCAGGAGCACGTGTATATCGGCGGCGCAGAGGACGTACTGATCACCGCACGCGATCTGGCGCCGAGCCTGCCCCGCGCCGCGCTGGACGAAAAGCGAGACGGAACGCTTGTAAAGCTGGCCAAGCAGTACGACTGCCGGAAGCTGCAGCTGTTCCGCGGCTATTACAATCAGGCCATGATCGACGAGGCGCGCGAGGCGGGCATTCACCGCAACCTGTTCTGGTCGGATGATCCCGACGAAATCCCCGTCCTGCTCGAAAGCGGCGTCGAAACCATCCTTACCAACAACTGCCTCGCCATGATGACGGCCTTCGAAGCCCTGCGGCGCTGACGCATCCCTTCCTCCACGCAGCCCGCGCGTCCGTTCCCTCTGAACCGGACGCGCGGGCTGTCTGTATGCTCCCGAAAGGCTTCCGCAAAACCGCGCCCGTTTCCATCGAAGCGGGCGCGGTTTTGCGGATATACGGTTTTCCCCTGCCGCGAAGGCAAGCTCCGCGGCCCCTCCCTCGCGAAGGCGTCGGCGCTGTGGGAATAAAGAGAATTTGTAGACGTGCGATTCCTGTCATTGTGCGGGACAGAATTTGTGAAAAACAGGCTGTCCGGGCCCTAACAAATGCGGCGTCCTTCTCAGCCGCGCGAGATCGCGCCCGCCCGTCCTCGCTACCTTCGCATTTACGCTTCTTCAATAAGGTCGGTCGTCCAGTTGAGCGACTGGATTTTCACATCCAGTGCGCGCAGATCGCGCGACAGATCGTCCGCGCGCTTCTGGTATTCCCTCACGTTCACGGTGCTGACCACGCGAATCTCCGCGCGCGTGCCGCGGCTCACATTGGCCGACGCGCAGGCGAGAAAATCTCGAAGCTGGCGAATGCGGCTGCTCAGGCAGTCGCGGCGGGCGAGCAGCGCCGTAAGCGGCTCGCCGTCTGCCAGCGTGCGGGCGTTGGTCAGGTTTACAAGCGTCATCAGGCGTTCCAGCCGCGCGTACAGCCGGTCGAGCTCGTCCAGCAGCTCCGCGGGATTCTCGGCGGGCTCGTCGCCCTCCTGCACCTTCGCGTTTTCGTTCAGGCGCTCCGACAGCTGTTCGATGCGAATTTTTAAATCCGAGCGCTCCATCAGCGCTTCCGCAAGCTTCATATTCGTTCCCTTTCTGGCGTTATTTCGCCGGAGGCGCGAACTTGTCGCAGAGCACAATCGCCGCCGCGCCCACGCCGAAGGCGATTACGGGCGCGATATACGCCCAGCCGGGGAAGATGGGGAACACGGAGCCCACGACAAAGCCGAGAATGGCGGAATAAGTCTGCCGCGGGTACCGCCTGAGCAGGAAGCGGATCAGCTCCGCGCAGAAAACCAGACCCAGCAGGCAGCCGAAGGCAAACGGCACGAGCACGGCAAGGTTCAGCGTGTGCAGCGCGGCCATAATTTCGCCGTACACGCCGACGATGACCATCATCAGCGAGCCGGAAATGCCGGGAATGATCATCGTCGCGCAGCCAAGCGCGCCGCAGGCGATCATTTTAATCGCCTCAAGCAGCCAGCCACTGCTGGCCTGAACGATTTCACCCTGCTCAATGCCTGCCTCAATGGCGGCCTTCTGCTGGTCGGTATTCGTCTTGAGCACGGCCATAACCACCATCAGCGCCAGCACCAGAAGGAAAATGATCACGCACAGCAAATCCTTGCTTTTGTCGCGCTTGCCGCCGAACGCCTCTTTAAGGATCATCGGAATGGAGAACACGATGATGCCGATAAAGAACGTCTGCATCAGCGCTTCATGCTTCTGAAGCAGCACGTCCATCACGCTGCCGAAGAACAGGATGGAAATCGCCATGCCGACGGCGATGGGCAGGAAGAATTTCCAGTCCTGCTTCAGGCGGTGACGAATGTCGGTAATAAAGAGAATGATGCGCTCGTACACGCCGAAAACCACCATGGCCGTGCCGCCGCTGACGCCGGGAATGACGTTGGCAAAGCCGAAGATGATGCCGATAAACACGCGATACAGAATCTGACCGAGACTTTCCCTTTCGGTTTTTGCGTTGGACTGCATAGCTGATTCCTCCCCTGCGTTATTTGAGCTTCTGGTAGACGAGCGTGGTATTGACGGTATCAAAATCCGTGTTGTCCAGCCCGCGCGTCTCCGTTTCAATTTCGCCGTCCTGATTGTCATAGGGATCGAAGCGCTCAAAGGCCTTGGGCACGTCGAACTCCGTCTGATACCGGCGGTTGGCGATCATTCGGAACGGATCGAGATTGCCAAAGTAGAAATTCCAGCGGCGCTCGTCGCCCCGCTTATACGCGCCGCCGCCGAAGGATGGGTCGGCAAACAGCCAGCCGAACTCGTCGGTGTAGAACTGCGCCCAGTCGTGGTTGCCGGTGGTCTTGGTTTCCACGGTAAGCCCGCTCTGCCAGCGCGCCGGAACACCCATCAGGCGGCACAGCGCAATGAACAGGATGGCCTGAATGCCGCAGTCGCCCTTGAGGTTCAGCGCCGCAAATTCCGCGTGCCGCTCAATCAGGATGTAGGAGCGCATGAAGGAATAGCGCACGTTGCGGGTCACATAGTCGTAGGCGCGGCGCGCCAGATACAGCGGGCGCGTTTCATCCCCGGCGATTTCCCGCGCCAGCCGCTTCAGATACGGCGTGAAGCCGATGTGCGGCAGCTGCTCGGCAAGGTCGTCCGCGCACACGGGCAGCGCGTCGGGATACACGATATGCGGCTCATCCGCAAAGGGATTCACATATTTCAGGCGGCTGGTAAATTCGTACTCCACCGCGAACGGGCGGTTCTCGTCCAGCCTGCGGCGATAGCTCGCGGCGCGCTGAAGCGCGGTCACGGGCGCGACGTTTCCATCCGCGTCCGCAAACACGGCAATGTCGCAGGCGGGCTGCTGCGCGCAGGCGGCCGGGATGGGCAGATGCGCGAGATACGTCTCGCCGGGAACAAACGCGGCGGGCTTCACGCGCACCTCGCTTCTCACGCGGAAGCGATACGCGCTCTCGCCATTTTTCGTAATCTCGTCGATATACGCGTCCAATCGGCCGGGCTCGTCCTCCGTTTCGTCGGTGCGCGCGGCAATGGCCGGGAACATATGAATCAGCGAGCCAGCCACGCTTGAAAGATATTTCCGCTCACCGTGCACATAGAACGAGTCCATGCAGCCGTCGTCCTCCAGACAGTCGAACTCCGCCTCGGTGAAATCGCGAATGCGCTTCTGGCAGGCCGCAATCGCCTCCGCGCGGGTAAGCACATAGCGGCGCAGACGGCGGTCGATCAGCTCGCGCTCCACAAGCAAACGGTCGCGCATGGCGTCCGACAGGCGCGCGTCCGCCAGACGGCGCTCAATCAGCCGGCGCTCGCGGTCAAAATCCCCGGCCAGCTCGGCACGAAGAATATCCTCGGGAAGGTCATAGATCAGGCTTTCAAAATTCAGTCGCATCGTGTTCGCCCCCTTTAAATGAAAACCATCACATGATATCATACTACAGATCGCTCGCTTTGTGTAGAGAAAAACGCAAATTTCACGTGTATGGAAGGATTTTTTACGCTTCTTGGAGAATCTATAGACGGCAATCTAATAGAAAAGGCAGGAACCCTATGGACGTTCAAATCCGCCCGGCGGAGGCGCGCGACCGCACGCTTCTGATGAACCTGTTCAACCTGTACCAGAACGAGCTGGGCGCGTACTGCGAGGATTTCGGCTCGATCGACGAAAACGGCTATTTCGCCGTGCATACGGTGGACGATATTCTGCCGTTCGGAGACGGCGTGTTTCCCTATATCATCCTATCCGGCGGCGCGCCCTGCGGGCTTATCATGGTCACCGACGCGCGCTACGCCCTGCCCGGCTGCGACTGGTGCTTTCAGGAGCTGTATCTGATTCGCGCCGCGCGCGGCCGCGGAATCGCGCGGGCCGCCGCGTCTCTGGCCATGAACGGCCGCCCGGGGCGCTGGTGCCTGAGCGTATACCGAAAAAACCAGCCTGCCCGGGCGTTCTGGGAGCGGCTGATCGCCGCGCGAGGAAGCGAGCGCGCGGAGCTCCCCGGCGAGGACGACATGCTTGGCCTGATGTTTACGGCAAAGGAGGCTTCCCTGTGATTGACCGTACCGTGCCCTATTTCCCCGTGTGGATGCTGCGCGAGGACGGCGCGCCCGTTCCGGCGCGTTCCGTTCCCGACGGCTATGCCCTTGATTTCTGCCGCCCCGAAACCGGGAAGGAGGACTGGGTGACCGTGCAGCTTTCGTCGCGCCAGCTGGAAACGCGCGCGCAGGCGGAGAGCCTGTTTGATACCGAATTTATGAACCGCCCCGATGCGCTTTCGGAGCGCATGCTGTTTGTGCGGGACGCGGCGGGAACGCCGGTCGCGTCGGCCGCGCTGTGGTTCGGAAGCCCGTTCGGCGCGGAAATCGACCGCATTCACTGGGTGGCGACCGACGAGGCACACCAGCGCCGCGGCCTGTGCGGCGCAATGCTGTTCGAGCTTCTGAAGCGGCACGAGGCGCTGGGCACGCCCGGCGGCGTGTATCTGATTTCGCAGACGTTCAGCTATCCGGCGATTCGGATTTATCAGCGCTTCGGCTTCCGCCGCGTGCTGACGCGTTGTCCCGCGGAATACCACTTGGACGCGCCGTTTGCGGAAACCGCCGCCCGCGCGTGGGCGATCATCGATGAAAAGCTGCGCTGAGCCGCTCACAGTATGGACAAGGGCGGCCAAAAATGGTATAATCAATTCATTCAGCGAAACGGAGGGCGCCGCGATGATGGTACATTTGGCGCAGATTGACCGCGAGCTCCGGCACGCGGAGGAGGGTAACCCGCAGAACGAATTTCATCTGGGCGACGCGGCGGAAATCGCCGGGCAGCTTCGCGAATCCTATGAGGGCAAGGTGAATCTTGTCTATCTCGACCCGCCGTTTCTCACGGGCAAGGCATTCGAGGCGCGCGTGCGCGTGGGTGCGAAGGAATGGAGAAGCGGCCGCGGCTCGCTGGTATTAAGCGCGTACCGCGACAACCTGACGCGGGAGGCCTACCTTGAAAAAATGCGCGCCGTGCTGGTGGGCGCGAGGGCGCTGATGGCCTCCGACGCGCTGATTTTCGTGCATATCGACTGGCGCATGCATCCCTACCTGCGGCTTCTGATGGACGAAATCTTCGGGGAGAGCCATTTCCTGAACGAAATCATCTGGGCGTACCAGTCGGGCGGCAGCGCGCGGCGCTATTTTCCGCGCAAGCACGACGTAATCCTGATGTATTCCAAAACAAAGGACTACGATTTCCACATTCAGGATGTGGCCGAGGTCGTGCCCGGCGGGCGCGAAAACCACATGAAGCGCCACGTGGACGCGGACGGGCGCGTGTATCGCTCGATTCGCTCCGGCGGGCGGGTGTATACCTATTATGACGATGATCCCGTGGTTCCCGGCGACGTATGGACGGACGTAAACCACCTTCAGCAGAAGGATCCGCAGCGCACCGGCTACGATACGCAGAAGCCGCTCAAGCTGCTGGATCGCATCATCCGCAGCTCCAGCCGCCCCGGCGGGCTGGTGATGGATCTGTTCGCCGGCAGCGGCACGACGGCCGACGCGGCCGTGAAGAACAGGCGGCGCTTTTTAGCGGCGGACATAAACCCGCTGTCGATGCAGCTGGTTCGCCGCCGCACGAACGGCGCGGCGACCCTGTTCGTTCACAAGCCGTTTGACGACGCGCCGGAAATTCGCGCGAGCGCGCAAAGCGGCGTCGGCTTCACCGCCGTGCGGCTGGAGGGCTTCGCGTCCGACGACCCCGCCCTGCCCGAGGGCATGGACGCGGTGGACGGCTGGGCGGCGGGCTACGAGCGCGGCGGCGCGTTCTATAGCTACGCCGAGGAAATGCGCTCCCGCGGGAGACCCGCGCCGGCGTTCGAGCTGGCCGTGCCCATGTATGAGGGGCGGCTGATGCTGCGCGTGACGGATGTGAAGGGGCGCGACTACTACGGCTATGTGGAGACCGCCGCAATGTCCTGATTCCGCGCAGAGTTCTTCACACGGGATTTACATGGACTGTTTATAATGAGGAGAAGTGACAAGCGTGCTTTTGAACATTGGCGATCGGGTGCAGATGCGCAAAAAGCATCCCTGCGGCAGCGACCGTTGGACGGTGACGCGCGTGGGCGCAGACATCAAGATTCGCTGCGACCTGTGCGGTCACGTGGTAATGATGGGCCGCCCCGATTTTGAGAAGAGACTGAAGAAAATCGTTGAACACGCGGAAGGGGAAACGAATGGCGAGCAAGGATAAATCAGCGAAGAAAAACCGGAAGGCACGCCGCCGGCGCGCGAGAAAGGCCTTTTTCCTGTGCCTGTTTCTTTTCGCTCTGCTGGCGCTGATCACCCGCCTGCTCGTGTTCGTGCCCGTGAAAATGGAAACAAACGCGATGCAGCCCGTCTATCAGCAGGGCGACGTGGTGTTTGCGAACCGGCTGGTCATGCTTCGCGGCGACGCGATTGCGCGCGGCGAGGATGTATACGCATATTTTGCCGCCGCGAACGGCAGCTATGTGCGCCGCGTGGTCGGCATGCCGGGCGATTTAATCGACGTGCGCGACGGCCAGCGGTATCTGGTTTATGACGGCGGCACGAAGGAAATCGCGCTGGGCGAGGCGCCGGGTCTGGTATACGGCGAACTGCCCGAGGGCGCGTATCTGCTGCTGGCCTCCGACCTGAGCGCGGAGGGCGTCGCCGACGGGCGCACGCTGGGGCTTGTGTACGAAACAGACATCAAGGCCAAGGCCGGCGTGATTCTCTGGCCGGTGAACCGCATGTTTCGCGGACGCTGACGAAGGTGAAATTCATGAAAGGACGGAAACAGGACGTATGAATGATAACGAGCCGCTGAACAAAACCCCGGCGGAGATCGCCGCCGCAAACGAAGCGAGCACCGAGCCAGCCGCCGAGAGCGCAAACGTCGAGGCGAAAGCGGAGGAGAAAGCGGAGGAGAAGGACAAAAAGGGCAAAAAAGACGAGGCGCTGACCGGCAAACAGAAGGCGTGCAAGGAGATTCGCGAATGGGTGGTTTCCCTCGTCGTGGCGCTGCTGGTTGTGCTGCTGTGCCGCTCCTACCTGTTCATGCCCATCCGCGTGGACGGCGCGAGCATGTACCCCACGCTGAACAACGGCGACCGTCTGGGCGTAACGGCCTATGACGTGCGAATCGAAAACAAGCTTCAGCGCGGCGACGTGGTCATCTGCCACTATCCGGGGCGCACGAACAAGCTGCTGGGGCTGATCACCGTGCAGACCGACTTTGTCAAGCGCATCGTGGGCATGCCGGGCGATACCGTGTCCCGCGTATCCGGCGTAACGTACATCAACGGCGAAGCGCTCGATCCCTCCAAATTCAGCCGCAACCCCACCGTTCAGGAGAAGGACGGCAGGTTCTATTCGGACGGGCAGGAGGTCACCCTTTCGGAGGAACAGCTCGAAATTCTGGCGCGCAGCCATCGCATCGATTACGAGTATGTGCTGGGCGACGACGAATACTTTGTGGTAGGCGACAACCGCTACAACAGCCACGATTCCCGCTGGTGGAACGGCCCGAACGTTGAGATGTACGTGACCAACGATACCTCGGGCGACGTGGGGCCGATCACCTCGGACATGATTCTCGGCCGCGCGAAGTTTGTGTTCTGGCCGCTGGACGGCATCCGCAGCGTAGAGACCGACCCATCCTATGTGGATCCCAAGGATCAGTAAGGGGGAACCAATGAAGAAGAATACAAGCCGTCAAACGAGGGGCGTACGCGCGCTGTGCCTGTTTTTGTGCATCCTGCTGGCGGGCGGCTCCATCGTGTCGGTTCTGCTTTACATGCTCGGGGTTTATTGATGATGCGCGTGCTTCGCACTCTTTTGGCGGCGCTTTTGTGCGCCGCGGCGGCGGCATTCGTTTGCGCGGCGGCGGAAGCGGATGCCGCCGTGCGTTACCGGCTTTCCATGGTCATGCTGGAGGACAGTCAGGCATTCGCCGTCACGCAGACGGTTTCCTTTGAAAACCGCACCGGCGAAGATCTGAAAAACGCGCTGTTCACCGTGTACGCAAACGTGTTCCGCCGCGAAAGCACCCTGCCCTACGACAACGAAGCGCTGCTTTCGGCGTTTCCGGACGGCTATGCCCCGGCGGGGCTGTCGTTTTCCTCCGTCACGGTAAACGGCGAGGCGGCGGAATGGGCGATGCAGGGCGATAACGAATGCTTCCTGCGCGTGGCCTGCGACATAGGCGCGGGCGAAACCGCCGAGTTCGCGTTCACCTACACGCTGCTTTTGAGCGACAACCACGCCTTTCTGGGCGCGGGCACGAAGGACTGGCGGCTGACCAGCTTCTATCCGGCGCTGGCGGCGTGGGAGGACGGCGAGTTCACGCTGAATCCCGTCACCCGCGCGGGGCGCTATGCCTATTCCGCGCGCGCCGACTACACGGCGGATATTTACGTGCCCGAGGATTACGACATAGCCAGCAGCGGCGAGGTTCTGCGCGAGGACGCGGGGAACGGCTTTAACCGCGTGCGCGTAGAGCTGAAAAACGCCTGCGGCTTCGGCGTGGTCGTCAGCCGGAAGCTCCATGTGCGCGAGGGGCAGGCGGAATCCGGCGTGAAGGTTCGCGCGTTTGGGCAGAGCCGCGGAAAGCTCTCCGCGGCGCGGGACGCGGCGATCGACGCGCTGAACGCGCTTGAGCCGCTGCTTGGAAGCTACCCATACGACGCGCTCGCCATCGTTCAGGCGCAGTCGGCGAGCGAAATACCGGTCGGCGGCGTGCTGATTCTCTCCGAGTCGGACTGGGCGAGCACGGATGCGCTCCGCGCGCGCGTGACGGCGCTGACGGCGCAGGTCTTCCTGTCCGACGTTGTGCAGGTGAATCCCGGCAGCGAGGCGTGGCTGATCGAGGGCACGAGCGAGTACCTTTCGCTCTTGTTTACCGAGGATTCCGAGGGCGAAGCGGCGTTCGCCGCCGCGCTTGACGCGCTGGTTCGCCCGGCGCTTCAGGTCACGATTCCGGGCGGTCTGTCCGTGGACAGCTTCACGAACCGCTTTACGACCCAGCGCGAATACGAAATCGTCACCCGCGAGCGCGGCGCGGCGGTCATGCACGAGCTTCGGCTGCTGATGGGGCGCGGCGCGTTCCTGAACGGCATGAGTCTGTATGTGCGCGAAAACCGCTTCGCGCAGGCGACCTACCGCTCGTTCGCCGCCGCACTCTCCGAAGCCTTCGGCCGCGACATTACCGACGCGCTCATCCACCATCTCTACTACATCGACGAGTACGCGCAGGAGTCGCTGGAAGCCTACGACTGATTTATCATCGAATTTCACCGGCGCTGCCGGAGAAAGATATGCGCCCAAAGGGCGCGGCCGCGGGGATAAAAACACGTTCCGGCCGGTAGTCCGGAAGTGAGGGGTTCGCTCCCTCATCAGTAACCTGCCTCCTTGGTTGTCCGTTTCCCGCGTTTCAGCTTCATATTCAAGGAGGACTTTCCCATGGCAGACGTAAGCGTAAAGCTGACCGTCTTGTTTGATGAACCCTTTTGGATAGGACTGTACGAGCGCGAGACAGGCGGGCGCTACGAGGTTGCGCGCATCGTCTTCGGCGCGGAGCCAAAGGACTACGAAGTGCAGGCGTGGCTGCTGGCAAACGCCTGCGCCCTGCGCTTCAGCCCGTCCCTCGAAAGCGCCAAGCGCATCTCAAACGAACGCATCAACCCCAAGCGCAGGCAGCGCGAGGCCGCCCGCCAGTTGGAAAACATCGGCGTCGGCACGCGCGCCCAACAGGCGCTCTCCCTTCTGCGCGAGCAAAGCGCCGTTCAGCGCCGCGAAAAAACAAAGGAACTCCGGGAAGCCGAAGCGGAGCGCCAGTTCCAGCTTCGCCAGCAGAAGCGCCGTGAAAAGCGCCGCGGGCATTAAGCACGATCCACTTCATTGAGATGTACATTCAGGAGGAATTTCATGCAGGCGAACGAAAACACGCGTCTCCCCGCCTCCATCGCCGCGCGGATACAGGGCGCGCGGGAGCAGGTGAACCGCGCGGGCTGCTCGGGCGCGGGCGTGTCCTATTTTGACGTGGACGGCGGGTTATATTTAAAGACCGACGAGCCGGGCCGTCTGGCGCGGGAAGCGACGATGCAGGCCTATCTGCATGGCAAGGGCTTCGCGCCGGAGGTGCTGGTATACGAGACGGGCGCGCGCGATTTTCTGCTGTCGCGCCGGGCACGGGGCGAGACGGCGATCTTCCCTGCCTATCGTGCCGAGCCCGCGCGCCTTGCGGCGGAGCTGGGACGCGCGGCGCGGCGGCTGCACGAAACCGCCGCGGGCAACTGCCCGATTCGCGGCCTGTCCGCCGAATGGCAGGCTATGTTTGCGCGGGCGCGCGCGGAAAACCGCGGTCTGTACGCGCCTGTCGCCGCGCATCTGAAAATCGACCGCGCGGAGGAGGCCTGCCGGTATGTAGACCGGCACGCAAGCCTTCTCTGCGACGACGCGCTGATTCACGGCGATTTCTGCCTGCCCAACTGCATGCTGGAGGATTTTCATTTCACCGCATTCATCGACGCGGGCGGCGCGGGCGCAGGAAACCGCCATTTCGACCTGTTCTGGGCGCTCTGGTCGCTGAACCGCAACCTCGGCTGCGACGATTTTCGGGACGCTTTCCTGAACGCCTACGGCCGCGCGGATGTGGACGAGCGGCTCATCCGCTTATCCGGCTGCCTGTGCGCGTTTGATTGACGTTTTCCCAGAAACAGCGCGTCATAATGTTGCCCAGAAATTGTGCCGCGCCGCGCGGAAATTTGTGCGAAACTTCACCCGAACCGGCGGCGCGCATGGTATAATACGGGGAGATTGGAGGGATTTTGGCCATGCTGAGCCTGATTGGCATTGAAAAGGAGTACCGAACCGGCGGCCTGAGCGTAAAGGCGCTGGACGGCGTTTCCATCACCTTTCGGAAAAATGAATTTGTATCAATCCTCGGGCCGTCCGGATGCGGCAAGACGACGCTTCTGAACCTGATCGGCGGTCTCGACCATGCCACCGCCGGGGATCTGGTGATTCGCGGCAAGTCCACAAAGGACTTTTCCGAGAGGGACTGGGACGCGTACCGCAACCACACCATCGGCTTCGTGTTTCAAAGCTACAACCTGATTCCGCATCAGACGGTGCTGGCCAACGTTGAGCTGGCGCTGACGCTGACGGGCGTTTCCCGCGCCGAGCGCAGGGCGCGCGCCGAGGAGGCGCTGAAGCGCGTGGGTCTGGGCGACCAGCTTCACAAAAAGCCGTCGCAGATGTCCGGCGGGCAGATGCAGCGCGTGGCGATTGCGCGCGCGCTGATCAACAACCCGGACGTGCTGCTGGCCGACGAGCCCACCGGCGCGCTGGACAGCGAAACCAGCGTGCAGGTAATGGAGCTTTTAAAGGAAATCGCGCGCGACCGGCTGGTGATCATGGTCACGCACAACCCGGAGCTGGCGCAGGCGTATTCCACGCGCGTCGTTCGGCTGCTGGACGGCCGCGTGGTGGACGATACCATGCCCGCCGAGCCGGAGACGGAAGCGCCCGTGCCGCAGGGCAGGGTAAAAAAGCCGGGCATGTCATTTTTCACGGCGCTGTCCTTGTCCCTCAATAACCTGCTCACCAAGAAGACGCGCACAATTCTCGTCGCCTTCGCGGGCTCCATCGGCATCATCGGCATCGCGCTGATTCTGTCGCTGTCGCACGGCTTCCGCAGCTATATCTCCCGCGTGGAGGAGGAAACGCTGTCCGGCTATCCGCTCACCATCACCTCCGAGGCCATGGATTCCTCCGCGCTTCTGGAAAGCATGAGCGGACAGCACGCGGACGACGGCGCGCGCGAGGAGGGCTACATTCATTCCGGCGAGGTCATGACCGACATGTTCGCCGCCATGATGAACGGCGTGGAGAAAAACGATCTGGCCGCGTTTAAGGCGCAGATTGACGGCGACGCCGACTTCCGCGCGCTGACAAGCGACGTAGGCTATCAATACGACGTGGATTTGCAGATCTGGTCAACCGCCGGGGAAACGCCCTTGCAGGTGAACCCGTCCAAAATTTTTGAAAGCATGATGGGCATGAGCCTGTCCGGCAACATGAACGCCTACATGAGCAGCATGAATTCGATGTCCACGGCGTTCGGCGGGCGCAGCACGAACGCGTGGACGGAGCTGATCGACAACCGTGCGCTGCTGAATCAGCAATACGACGTAATCGCCGGGCGCTGGCCCGAATCGAAGGAGGAGCTTGTGCTGGTGGTCAACGAGGACAACAGCCTGAGCGAGATGACGCTGTACACGCTGGGTCTCAAGCCGCAGAGCGAGCTTTCCTATTTCTTCGCCAGCTTCGTGCGCGGCCAGTCGTTCGAGCTGAAGAAGGAACGCTATTCCTACGAGCAGCTTCTGAGCCTCACCTATCAGCTGGTGCTGCCCGCGGCGTACTATGAAAAGAACCCGGAGACGGGGCTGTATGAGGACATTCGCTCAGACGCGGCCAAACTTCAGGCGGCGCTTGAGGGCGGGCTCACCCTGCGCGTGGTCGGCATCGTGCGCCCCAGCGAGGACTCCGTGGCGCGCGGCATGAACGGCGGCAGCATCGGCTATCTGAAATCGCTGACCGACGCGTACATCACCTCCGCCCGAGAGACCGAAATCGTGCGCGATCAAATGGAAAACCCGGAAACGGACGTGTTTACCGGCCTTCCGCTCGCGAAGGAGGAGGCGGCGAGCGCCGAGGCCGTACACGCGCAGACGACCTACGCGGAGAACCTGAAGGCGCTGGGCGTGGCCGACCTGTCGGTTCCGTCGTCCATCGTGATTTATCCCAAAAACTTCGAGGCGAAAAAGGCCATCACGGACTACATCAGCGACTACAACGCCCGCGCGGAGGCAGAAGGTCACGAGGAACGCGTGCTGCGCTACACCGACTATATCGACGTGCTGCTCTCCGGCGTGACCACGATCATCGACGCCATTACCTACGTGCTGATCGCCTTCGTGGCCATTTCGCTGGTGGTTTCGTCCATCATGATCGGCGTAATCACCTACATCTCCGTGCTTGAGCGCACCAAAGAAATCGGCATTCTGCGCGCCATTGGCGCCTCGAAGCGCGACATTTCCCGCGTGTTCAACGCGGAAACGCTCATCGTGGGCTTCTTAGCCGGAGCCATGGGCATCGGCATTTCCTGCCTGCTCATCCTGCCCGCCAACACGATTATCCAAGACCTCACCGGCATTGCCAACATGGCGAAGCTGCCCGCGAACGGCGCGGTGGCGCTAGTGGCCATCAGCATGCTGCTGACCCTTATCGCCGGGCTGATTCCCTCCCGCTTCGCCGCCCGGCGCGACCCCGTGGAGGCGCTGAGAAGCGAATAGCCGCGAACGCGGACGCACCTAAATAATGGAGGAATGCGCATGGATATTCAGTATCTGCTTCTTTTGCAGGACATTCGAAACGCGGTCGGCGACGTCTTCAACAGCTTTTGCATCTTCATTACCACGATAGCGGTTGACTATTATATCATGGTTCCGGCCTTGATTCTTTATTGGACGGCAGACAAGCGGAAGGGTTCCAAAATCCTGCTGTCATGGGGAACGTCTCTGGGAATCGGCGCGTTTCTGAAGGCCACGTTCTGCGTGTATCGCCCGTGGATACGGGACAGCCGCGTCCATCCGGCGGAAGAGGTGCTGTCCGGCGCGACGGGCTATTCCTTTCCAAGCGGGCACAGCTTCAGCGCGGGAGGCTTCTGGAACAGCGTCGCGCTGTGCTACAGGAAATACCGGGGCATCGTCCGCTTTTCGATTCTCATGCTGCTTCTGACCATGTTCTCCCGAAATTATCTGGGTGTGCATACGCCGCAGGACGTGCTTGTCGGCGGGCTCGTTTCGTTCCTCTGCGCGTTTGCGGTCATCAAGCTTTGCGATTACGTTGAGAAAAACCCGGGAAGGGACTGGATTGCGCTTCTCACTGTGACCCTCCTGACGGCCGCGCTCTTGTGCTATCTCGCGCTCAAGTCGTATCCGGAGGACTACGCGGACGGCGTTTTGCTGGTTGACCCGAAAAAGATGACGATTGACGGGTTCAAGGATCCGGGGCGGTTCTGGGGCATTTTCCTCGGCTGGTTTCTGGAACGGCGCTTTGTGCGGTTTTCAACGGACGTAAGCGCGCCGAAAAAGGCGGCGCGCGCGCTCGTCGGTGGGCTGCTGACCGTGTTCTGGTGGACCGCGGTCGCCGGGCCTGTGGGAAAAATGCTCGGCACAAACTGGGGCTATTTCCTGACGCAGGCAAGCACGCCAATCGTGTTCATGGTCGTCTATCCGGCGCTGTGCTTTCGAAATCAATAACCCCGCCGCGCGGGAATAAACAGGGCGGCTCCGCACCGGTCGAACCGATGGGAGCCGCCCTGTTTTCCTGATATTCGAATCAGCCGAGAATCGCGTCCATTTCCACGAAATCGAGCGTCAGCGTCGTATCCTCCGCCACCGTGATTTCGAGCATGCGCGCGTCCACAGGCGCTTCGTCGTCCATGCCGGTGTAATACAGGCTCAGCGTCGCCGTTCCGGCCTTCAGGCCATGGAAGCTGGCTACCCATTCGCCGCCTACGCCCAGAAGTCCCTCGGCGTTTTCATCGGCCACATATTCCTCCGTCACGAGCTCCAGCACGGCGGGATCGTCAATCTCATACGTCCAGCTATAGCCGGTGGTGGCGTTCGCGTCCAGCCGAACGGTGATCGTGCGGGCGTCCTCGCTCATCTCGACCCACGTATCCGCGTAGGTCTCCACGTACTTCGAGGACTCGATTTCGATCTTCTGCGCGTCGCTCACGCTCAGGTCGAGCACGGCCGTCGCGGCCGGGAACGCGCCTTCCTTTTCATAGGAAAGGCACAGCTCCGCAAACCCGGCCTTCTTGCCGGTCGCCTTGTAGCTGGCCACCCACTGGCCATCCGCGTATTCCATCGTCACAAGCTCGAGCACGTCCGCGTCGGAAAGCTCGGCGTTCCAAGCGTAGCCGCTCGTCTCGTCGCCGGGCAGGCGCACGGTGAGCACCGTATTCTCCGCGCTCAGCTCAAACCAATCTCCCTCAATCGCCTCGGCCTGCACGCCGCAGCACAGCGCAAGAAGCATACAGACGGACAGGCACAGCGTCAGAACTCTCTTCATGAATCCGTTCCTCCTTTTACTTTTGAAGTGCCTCTATTTCCAGATCCTTCTGGACGAAACGAATTGTATCACGAACCCATGTCATTTTCAAGTAATTCCTCGAAGTTTTCCATGGCGCGCCGCCGCCGAATGCGAGAATTAACGGAGAAAACGCGTCTCTGCCTTGACAATATTATGCAAAAGCACTATAATTCCATTATCCACGAACAAGGAAGGGTGGTTGCTATGAGGAAATTGCTTTCAATTCTGCTTGCTCTGTCGCTGATTCTTTCACTCGCCGCAGGCACTGCCGCAGCCGAGACGACGTATGTCTACATCATCGGCGCAACCGTGAACGTGCGCGAGGGCGCGGGCACCGAATACTGGAGTCTGGGCATTGCGCACAAGGGCGAAAAGCTGGTGTATCAGAATTCTACCGTGACGGACAGCCGCGGGGTAGACTGGTATAAGGTAACCTTTAAGAGCACGACGGGCTACGTTTCCTCCCGCTACGCGTCGTTCAGCGCGGACGGCATCACGTATGTTTACGTCAAGGGCACGACGGTGAATGTGCGCGCGGATCACGATCTGGACGCGAAAATCCTCTCGATCGTGCATAAGAACGAGCGCCTGACCTACATCACCACCGCCAAGGACAGCCGCGGCGTAACGTGGTATAAGGTGTTTGTCGGAAACAAGACGGGCTGGATCTCCTCCCGCTATGCCTCCACGTCCTCCTCTTGGGACGAAACGACCTACGTAAAGGCGAACAACGGCCAGACGTGGGTTCGCAAGGATCCCAACCTGAACGGCACGAAGCTGACCGTGCTGGAGGAAGGCGATTACGCGGAGTATCTGGGCGAGAAGTCCCGCGACAGCCGCGGCGTGCTGTGGTATAAGGTCAAGCTCGACGGCAAGACCGGCTGGGTTTCCTCCCGCTACACCAAAATCGTCTGATTCTCACATAAACCTTCGCGCGGGCACAGCGGTTTAAGCCGTTGTGCCCGTTTCTGTTGCCCGAAGCCTTTGAAATGTGCAGAATTTTCCCCCGAATATGCGAGATTTTCGGTGCGCACAATCGCTTAGCGCAATTTGCACATCGATTGAGCGCAATGTGCAGGATCTGCACGTGACTTTCCGCCGCTCCCGTGGTATAATTTGGTTATTATCGAATGAAGGAGCAGACTTTATGAAGAGATTCTCGTGCGGGCTATTGATTTTGTCGATTCTCCTCCTCTCCCTGACCGGCGCATTAGCGGAGCCGTTAACGGACGATGCGCCCGGAACGGTCTCGCTCGTGTATTCCTACGGGGAAGACGCGCGCGAGCTGCACACAGAAGACGTGAAGAACACCGTCCTGTTCCAAGGGAACGTCTATGAATTCGAGGATCAGTATTTCGAATTCGAATGCCCCGGCGAGCTGTACGGCGGAAAGACGCGCGCTGTGTTCGAGTTCACCGCGTCCAAATCGTTTCAGAAAGCGCAAACGGTCGGCGAGCGCATGTATCTGGGACGAATCAGCCTGAAGCCCGAGCAGAAGATTAACCTGTACGTATTCTCCGGCGACCGCGTCGAGGGACGCTATACGCTCATCGACCAGCAGTATACCAGCGAATATTCCAAGGACGTGTACGCGACGAAAGATGAAAACGGCGTCTTCCGCCATGTCGATCTGGTGTTCCTGTATTCCTACGAAACCCATAGCGGCGGCCATTTCTATGCCGCGAGCCTGTATTTCGACTACGATGGCTTCAACGCGGCTCCGGCTCTCGGCTCGCCGAACGTACCCGTGACAGAGCTGCCGTTTGACGACGGACAGGTAGACCGTCTGCCCGTGCTGACTCCGTCGGACGATTCGGAACCCGCGAAGGATACGGCCGACCGAACCGCGACGGAGGTCACGGCCACAGCCGACGATCTCTCGCAGACCCTGATTGATCACCTGCGGGAGGAAAACGCGGGGCTGAAGACCAGCGTGGCCGTGCTGAACGAAAAAATTTCGTCCCTGCTGAGCGACAAGGATACATACATGGCCAACATGCTGGACGCGAACGCGCGTGCGGAACGGCTCGAGGCGGAAAAGAAATCCCTGAACGCGCAGATTGCAGACCTCAGCGCGAAAATCACATCCCTCGAGAACGAAAAGAAGCTGCTGACGGGCAACGCAAGGGAACTGAACGAAAGGATTGCGCAGCTTGAAGACGAAAAGGCCGCGCTGACGAGCGAAGCCGAAAGGCTGAACTCAAGCATCGCGACGCTCGAAGAGGAGAAGAAGCCCCTGACGGACAACGCCGAAGCGCTGACCAAAAAGGTCGCGCAGCTTGAGCGTGAAAAGACGGAGCTGACGGCGGAAGCCGAAGACCTGAACGCGAAAATCGCATCTCTTGAAGGTGAAAAGGCCGAGCTGACGACCGAAGTCGATGGTCTGAACGCGAAGATTGCGGCGCTCGAGGGCGAAAAGATTTCCCTGACGGGCGACGCGGAAGGTTTGAGCGAGAAGATCGTGCAGCTCGAAGGCGAAAAGACCAAGCTGACGACCGAAGCCAAGGAGCTGAATGCGAAAATCGCAGCGCTTGAGGGCGAGAAAGCCACCCTGACGAACGACGCAAAAGAATTGACCGAGAATGTCGCAAAGCTCGAAGGCGAAAAGACCGAACTCACCGCGGAGCTTGAAGGTCTCAACGCCAAAATCAAGGCTCTTGAAAGCGAGAAAACGTCCCTGACAGGCAATGCGGATGGGTTGACCGAAAAGATCGAACAGCTTGAAAGCGATAAAGCTGCGCTGACGTTGGAGATCGAGGGGCTGAACACAAAGATCGCGGCGCTCGAGGGCGAAAAGACCTCCCTGACGGGCGACGCGGAAGGGCTGACCGGAAAGATTGCACAGCTTGAAAACGAGAAAGCCACGCTGAACGCAGAGATTTCGCAGCTCAAAGATGAAAAATCGACCCTGACCGTCGAAACCGAGACCCTGACCGCACGCGTGGAAGCGCTGAAGGCAAGGAATGATGGGATCAGCCTTGCGTCCGTCGCGCTGGGTCTGCTGCTGATGCTCTTCCTCGTCCTGTTCATCCGAAGCGCGAGCATCCTCAAAAAGCAGCAGGCAAGCAAAGCGGATAACGCAACGCCCAAAGAGCGCTGGCTCACGATCATCCTCGTCGTGCTGATCGTCGCCGCAATCGCAGCCGCCGTATGGTTCGTCCTGCTTCCCAACCTGCTGTACGCCATGGGCGCGAAATAATCGAAATCGCCGCAACGACGAATCAGCGCTGGCGCGAGAGAATCCTCTCGCCGCTGACGCTGATTTGTCCTGCTTTCCAGCATGCCATATGATGCGGACATGAAATCGACGCTGGAACAACCCGGTATAAAAGGAGCGTTTTCATGATTCAGGCGCTTGGAATCCATATGATACCCGGGAGCGACGATTATCCGGCTGCATGGCGGCGCATCATCTCGGCGCTTTCTGACGAAAACACCGTCTGGCAGGCGGACTGTCTGGACTGCCTGTATGCGTGCGCTCTCGTCGAGGGGTGCTACACGACGAACGCGCTGCTTGCCGCTGTAAAGGACAACAACTTTATCCTCTCCGCGCGGCTGATGGCGCTTCCGGACGGCCAGCCGTTAAGCCGTCCCATCTTCACCGCCGATGATTTCTGCGCTTCCAACTGCGAGAGCATCGTATTCTGTGCCGATCTGGGCTTCTTCGACGTTTTCTCCAAGCGTCCTGAACGACTTGAACAACTTTCTCAGACCTTCAATGATGGTCTCGCGCGGGTCGAAATTTTCCACGACGCTCATCTCGTCGGACGAATGGATTTTCTCGCGTGATCAAGACGTTCCATGGATTCGTAGAATTTCCTGAGCTCCATCGCATCGGCATAAGGCTGTTCTCATGCCGACACGGGAACAGCCGAGCCGCTACTCCTCTCCCCCGATTGACTCAAGGATCTGCCTGTTGGTCGTCCTGTCAACAGACAGCGGCGCGTCTCTGTTGAAGTTGAGAAGAAAGAGTAAAAGGCTCAACGCGAAAAGGCCGCCCACGATCCACGCGAGGGTTTTCCAGATTCGCGCCGCGCGCCGGTTTTTAATTGCCAGCTGCTCATTGATTCGGGACAGCTGTTCCGCCAGCGCGTTTGGCTGCTCCTCCGCTTCGATTCTCTCTCCCAACAGTTCGCTTACCGACACCTCGAAAACCTCCGCCAGCTTGATCAGCAGGTCGGAATCCGGAACCGAAAGTCCCTTCTCCCATTTCGAAATCGTCTGCCGCACCACATGCAGCCTTGCGGCGAGCTCCTCCTGCGACATTCCCTTTTTCCTGCGAAGCGCCTTCAGATTTTCCTGAAACATACGTACTCCCCTCCTTGCCCCCTCATTATAGTCCAGAACACCGCGTTGCCGCAAGCAACGCAAAATAACAAGCCCCCGTTTCCTCAAAAGGAAGCGGGGGCAAATGCTGTGCGTTCCCTTACTTCAGCGTGATGATCACGCGGCGGTAGGGCTCTTCGCCCTCGGAGTGGGTCTGCACGTAGGGATTATTCTGCAGCGCGGAATGGAGCACGCGGCGCTCGTAGGGATTCATCGGCTCAAGCACGACGCGGCGGCCGCTCTTGCGGGCGCGGTTTGCCATGCGCAGCGCAAGGTTGCGAAGCGTGGCCTCGCGCTTGGCGCGATAGTGCTCCACATCGAGAGACACGCGGGTGTAGCCGTCCTTGTCCTTATTGACGGTAAGGCTCGTCAGATACTGAAGCGCGTCCATCGTCTCGCCGCGGCGGCCGATCAGCACGCCCAGCGTGTCGCCGGTCATTTCGACGGTCAGGTGGTTTTCCTCCTCCAGCATGCGAATTTCCACGTTTACGCCCATCATGCGGGTGACGTTGGACAGGAAATCGTAGGCCTTCTTGCCGTCCTCGCCGAGCTTCTCAACATCCAGCGGCGGGAGCTCCGGCGCGGGCGCGGGGGCTTCGGCGGGTTCCTCGGTCTGGATAGGCTCCGCGTTCGCGGCGCGCTCTGCCTTGGCGCGGGGCGCCTTTTCGCGGCGCGGGGCGCGCTCACGGCGCGGCTTGGCGGGCGCTTCCGCGGCAACCGGGGCTTCCTTTTCGGCGGGCGCGGGGGCTTCCTCGGTCTCGGCAGCCGTCGTCTCCGGCTTCTCAACCGGCTTCACGGGCGCGGGCCTTTCGGCCTTGGGCGCCTTCGCGGGCTTCTCCCGACGGGCAGCCTTTTTATCGGACTCCGTCTGGGGATTAAGCGAAAGCACGGGCATCTCAATGTCAAAATCCGGCGTCTGCTCCTTAACAGTCAAGCGAACGCGCGCAAGGCGGCCGAACATGCCGAACAGTCCGGGCGAGCCATGATCGAGCACCTCGCTGGTAACTTCACTAATGTCGCAGCCAAGCTCTTTCAAACCGGCGCGAATCGCTTCTTCAACGTTTTTTCCGCTGGTTTCAATGATCTTCAAGGATTGAGTTCCTCCTTTGTCGTTTGCCCACCTGCCGCCTCCTTGCGGTCAATCAGCTTATTGATAAAGAAGGTGGTAACGATGGTCCACACATTCACGAAAACCCAGTAGATGGAGAACGCCGCGGTAGACGACCAGCAAATCCACAGAGAGAAGAGCGGGAAGAACCACGTCATCATCTTTCCGGTGCCGGCCGCGCTGCTGTTCGCGTCCGCCTGCGTGGGCTGAAGCTTCGTGGACAGCACCTGCGTGACGGCCGCAAGAATGGGCAGCGCGCAGACGCCGTTTACATAGGTAGACCAGTTGGTGGGGAAGTTGATCTTGGTAAGGCCCATGAACAGATCAAACGATTTGTAGCCGCAGCTCTCGCGCACGGCCGCGTCGACGGCGCTCGCGATGCCGTTCGTGTCCTGCACGTACTGGCTGAGCAGGTCATACCAGCCCTTTTCGGTCAGCATGTCCTTATACTGGCTGAGCGTGGTGCTGATTTCGCTGATCGTGGGAATGACGGTCTTAGAGAAGGTATCCGGCTGGAACACATTTTTGATCCACAGCCAGCTTTCCTGATTGAACGCGGACAGCGCGCCGCCGGAGCGAATCGCCTCCAGCGCGTTCTGCACGGCCTCGGAATCCAGCGCCAGAAACGCGCCGTTTCCGTCGGTCAGGTTGGCGGAAACCCACTTGAACATTTCCTGCATCTGCAGCTCGGCCGCGGCGTAGCGCATGACCTTGAACATGATCCACAGAATCGGCAGCTGAATCAGCATCGGCAGGCAGCCGGACAGCGGGTTGACCTTGTTCTTCTTGTAAAGCTCCGACATCTTCTGGTTGAGCTTCTGCTGATCGTCGCCGTAGCGCTTCTTCAGCGCCTCCAGCTGAGGATTGAGCGCGCTCATGGCGCGCATCGAGCGGCGGGACTTGACGTCCAGCGGCAGAAGCACGCACTTGATCAGAAGGGAGAATATGATCACGGCCCAGCCGTAATTGCCAATCAGCTGGTAGACAAAGTCCAGAATTGCACGAAACATGCTCGTCATGGGCGTAGTTTTCCTCCTTCAGGAATGAGGGACTTGCGAAGATAGAGCTTCACGGAACGGGATCGTATCCGCCCTCGTGAAAGGGGTGGCAGCGCAGAATGCGCTTAGCGGCCAGCCAGCCGCCCTTCGCCGCGCCGTATTTCTCCACCGCCTGCATGGCGTATTCCGAGCAGGTGGGCGTGTACCGACAGCACGGGGGCAGCGCGGGGCTGATCTCTCGCTTATAGAAACGCAGCATGACAAGCATGCCTTTCTTGGGCAGGGTTTTAACGTTCATCGGCGCTCGCCTCTTCCCGAAATAGACCTGCGCGCTGAAGGAGGGCGTTCATTTCGCGCGTGAGCCGCCTGTGCTCCGCGTCCTTCGCGGGCATGCGCGCGACGAAAATGTACCTTCCTTCCTTGAGTCCGGACTTCAGCATGCGAAAATCCTCGCGCATAAACCTGCGCAGCCGACTGCGGGTAACGGCGTTGCCCACCTTGGACGACACCGAGAACCCGACCTTCAGGCCGCGGCCGCGGGCATATACCAACACCATATACCGCGAGGGATAGCTTTTTCCCTTGCGGTATACGGATTGATAATTACGGTTTCTGCCGAGGCTATATATCTTTCTGCCAAGCCGGAAGGGATGACGTTCGCTCGTCACTTGGTGACGGTCAGACGCTTGCGGCCGCGCTCACGGCGGGCCTTCAGAACGGCGCGACCGGCCTTGGTCTTCATGCGGGCACGGAAGCCGTGCACCTTGGAACGCTGGCGCTTCTTGGGCTGATAGGTTCTGAACATGAGTACTACTTCCTTTCTTTTTTGCCGCCCTTACCGGGCGTCGCGGTCGAATGCCGTTCGCCGCATGGACGGCTTTCGCTGCCGTCCTATTTGAATCGCCCGCGACAACCCATCCGTTCGCGGGCAGGCATTCCATATGAGCATCTCCCTTAGTATATCGGATAGAGACCAGTTTTGTCAAGTAAAACCGGTTTTACATTATATAAAATCTTCATCTCATAATCTGTCTTTCCGTCAGCACGACCTCAAAGCGCTTCGTACCGAAAGGAAAAGCTCCCCCGACGCGGAACCCCGTGTTCCGCGCAGGGGGAGCTTTTGGTTTATCAGTACGCCTCGTGCACGTCCACGTCGGAATACCGCTTCATGCCGGTACCGGCGGGGATGAGCTTGCCGAGGATGACGTTTTCCTTCAGGCCGAGCAGCGGATCGGTCTTGCCCTTGATCGCGGCTTCGGTCAGCACGCGCGTCGTCTCCTGGAAGGACGCGGCGGACAGGAAGGACTCGGTGGCCAGCGCGGCCTTGGTGATGCCCAGCAGGATGCGCTTTGCGGTGGCGGGGCGTCCGCCCTCCTCCATCACGCGGCGGTTCTCCTGCTCGAAGTTGAAGATATCCACCAGCGAGCCGGGCAGCAGGTTGGTATCGTTGGCATCCTCCACCTTGACCTTGCGGAGCATCTGGCGCACGATAACCTCAATGTGCTTATCGGCAATTTCAACGCCCTGACGGCGGTAGACCGACTGCACCTCGCGAACCTGATAGTCCTGCACGGCGCGGATACCGAGGATGCGCAGCAGGTCGTGCGGGTTGATGGAGCCTTCGATCAGCTCGTCGCCGGCGTTCACATGGTCGCCCTCGGCGACCTTGAGCTTGCTGCCGTAGTTGATCGGGTACTTCTTGGTTTCGCCCTCGCCGTCGTCGGAGGTGATGATGAGCTCGCGGCGCTTCTTGCTGTCCTGCGACATGCGCACGATACCGCTGATTTCCGCCAGCGTAGCTTCCCTCTTGGGCTTTCTGGCCTCGAACAGCTCTTCAACGCGGGGAAGACCCTGCGTGATGTCCTCGCCGGTGGCGACGCCGCCGGTGTGGAAGGTACGCATGGTAAGCTGCGTGCCGGGCTCGCCGATGGACTGCGCGGCAATGATGCCGACCGCCTCGCCCACGTCGACCAGACGGCCGTGCGCCATGTTCGCGCCGTAGCAGCGCGCGCAGATGCCGTTTTCGCACTGGCAGGTCAGCACCGAACGAATCATAACCTCCTCGATGCCGGCCGCGGTGATCTTCTTGGCCTGCTCGTGGGTGATCAGCTCGTTCTGCGCCACAATCAGCTCGCCGGTCGCGGGATTATACACATCCTCGGCGGCCACGCGGCCACGGACTCGCTCCTCGAGCTTCTCGATGCTCTCGCCGTCCGCCGTGATGTCGCGCACCTTCTGGCCGCGGATGTTCTCGCCGCGGCGCTCGAAGCAGTCGATCTCGCGGATGATGATCTCCTGAGACACGTCCACCAGACGGCGGGTCATGTAACCGGAGTCGGCGGTACGCAGAGCGGTGTCGGCCAGCGATTTACGGGAGCCGTGGGAGGACAGGAAGAATTCCAGAACGCCCAGACCCTCGCGGAAGTTCGCCTTGATCGGCAGCTCGATGATCTTGCCGGACGGAGACGCCATCAGACCGCGCATACCGGCCAGCTGACGAATCTGGTTGGTGGAACCGCGGGCGCCGGAATCGGCCATCATGTTGATGGGGTTGAACTTGTCGAGGCTCTTCATAACCTCGGCGGTAACCTCGTTGGTGGCCTTCTCCCACAGCTCGGTCACATTGGTATAGCGCTCGTTCTCGCTCAGACGGCCGCGGCGGAACTGACGCTCGATCTCGTGCACCTTCTGCTCGGTCTCGGCCAGAATCGTCTTCTTCGCGGCGGGCACCTTGATGTCGGCCACAGAAACGGTGACCGCGCCGATGGTGGAATACTTAAAGCCCATGGCCTTCACGCGGTCGAGCATCTGGCTGGTGACGGTCACGCCGTGCACGCGATAGCAGTCGTCAACGATCTTGCCCAGCTGCTTCTTGCCCACGACCTCATCGATTTCCAGACGGAACATATCGTCAACGGTCTCGCGGGGCTGGCGGCCCAGATCCTGCGGAATGGCCTCGTTGAAGATCACGCGGCCCATGGTAGTCTTGACGATGCGGCTGTAGGTCACGCCGTCGATCTCGCGGGTCATGCGGATGTTGCAGACCGCCTGCAGATCGAGCTCCTTGCAGTCGTAGGCCATCTTGGCTTCGTTCACGTCGGTGAAGTACTTGCCCTCGCCCTTCGCGCCTTCGCGGATGATGGTCAGATAGTAGCAGCCCATAACCATGTCCTGCGTCGGGCAGACGACAGGCTTGCCGTCGGCGGGCTTGAGGATGTTGTTGGCGGCGAGCATCAGGAAGCGGGCCTCGGCCTGCGCCTCCATGCTCAGCGGCACGTGGATAGCCATCTGGTCGCCGTCGAAGTCGGCGTTGAAGGCGGTGCAGCACAGCGGGTGCAGCTTGAGCGCCTTGCCCTCGACCAGCACGGGCTCGAACGCCTGAATGCCCAGGCGGTGCAGCGTCGGCGCGCGGTTCAGCATGACCGGGTGATCCTTGATCACGCCCTCGAGCACGTCCCACACCTCGGGACGCAGACGCTCGACGTACTTCTTGGCGGTCTTTACGTTGGCGGCCAGACCCAGATTGACCAGACGCTCGATGACAAAGGGCTTGAACAGCTCCAGCGCCATCTCCTTGGGCAGACCGCACTGATACATCTTGAGGTTCGGGCCTACGACGATAACGCTTCGGCCGGAATAGTCGACGCGCTTGCCCAGCAGGTTCTGACGGAAGCGTCCCTGCTTGCCGCGCAGCAGGTCGGAGAGGCTCTTCAGCTGGCGTCCGCCCGCGCCGGTCACGGCGCGTCCGCGGCGGCCGTTGTCGATCAGCGCGTCCACGGCCTCCTGAAGCATGCGCTTTTCGTTTCGCACGATGATGTCCGGCGCGCCCATCTCAAGCATTCTCTTGAGGCGGTTGTTGCGGTTAATCACGCGGCGATACAGGTCGTTCAAATCGGCGGTGGCAAAGCGGCCGCCGTCCAGCTGCACCATGGGGCGCAGCTCCGGCGGAATGACCGGCACCACGTCCAGAATCATCCACTCGGGCTTGTTGCCGCTCTTGCGGAACGCCTCGACGACCTCCAGACGCTTCACCAGCTGCTGGCGCTTCTGCCCCTCGGTCTCGCGGGAGGTTTCCTTGCGGGACAGGGTGGCAAACTCGGCCTTGAGCTCCTCGGCCAGCTGATCCAGATCGATCTCGCGCAGCATTTCGCGCACGGCTTCGGCGCCGATGCCCACGCGGAACGCGGTCTCGCCGGTTTCCTTATCCTTGGGGTATTCCTGCAGCTTGCGCTGATACTCGGCCTCGGTGAGCAGCTGATGCTTTTCCAGCGTCGTCTCGCCGGGATCCAGCACGATGTAGGCCGCGAAATACAGCACCTGCTCCAGCGCGCGGGGGCTGATCTTCAAAAGGGTGCCCATGCGGGACGGGATGCCCTTGAAGTACCAGATGTGGCTGACCGGCGCGGCCAGCTCGATATGACCCATGCGCTCGCGGCGAACCTTGGCCTTGGTGACCTCGACGCCGCACTTGTCGCACACAACGCCCTTATAGCGCGTGCGCTTGTATTTTCCGCAGTTGCACTCCCAGTCCTTGGTGGGCCCGAAAATGCGCTCGCAGAACAGACCGTCGCGCTCCGGCTTGAGCGTGCGGTAATTGATGGTTTCGGCCTTTTCTACCTCTCCGTGCGACCATTCGCGGATCTTTTCGGGAGACGCGAGATGGATCTGAATGGAATCGAGATTCGTCAGTTCAAACAAGAGATGTCCTCTCCCTTCTCAAAGGCGCGCGCGGTATCCGTGGAGTGACCGCGCGCAATCGGCACTCGTCATGCGTGGGGCGCTGATGCCGCCCTTATTCGTCGCCCAGATCGTCAATATCGTCCAAGCCGTCGTCCAGATCCAGATTCTCAAAGTCGAAGTCGTCGGCGGAGGCGTCCTCCTCGCCCTCGTCGAAGGAGGCGATGGCGGCGGTGAGCTCGTCCTTGAACTCGCTTTCCGGCGCGAGGTCTTCGTCCTCCAGCTCGCGGATGATGATCTCCTGCTGGTCGGCGGAGAGCACCTTGATGTCCAGCGCCAGAGACTGAAGCTCCTTGATCAGCACCTTGAACGATTCCGGCACGCCCGGATCGGGGATGTTTTCGCCCTTCACGATGGCTTCATAGGTCTTCACGCGGCCGACGACATCGTCGGACTTGACGGTGAGGATTTCCTGAAGCACATGGCTCGCGCCGTAGGCCTCCAGCGCCCAGACCTCCATTTCGCCGAAGCGCTGTCCGCCGAACTGCGCCTTGCCGCCCAGAGGCTGCTGGGTAACCAGCGAGTACGGGCCGGTGGAGCGGGCGTGAATCTTGTCGTCGACCAGGTGATGGAGCTTGAGGTAGTACATATAGCCGACGGTGACGGGGTTATCGAACTTGTCGCCGGTGCGGCCGTCGTACACGTCCAGCTTGCCCTGCGTGTTGATGCCGATCTTGCTGAACTGGATGGTCGGCCTGCCCTTCTCGTCAAACAGCGGGCCGTCCTCCACCTGCGAGGCGCGGGTGAGCATATCGTTGATATCCTCGTCGTTCGCGCCGTCGAACACGGGCGTAGCCACGTGCCAGCCCAGCGCGCGGGCGGCCAGACCCAAGTGTACCTCCAGAACCTGACCGATGTTCATTCGGGAAGGCACGCCCAGCGGGTTCAGCACGATGTCCAGCGGCGTACCGTCGGCCAGGAACGGCATGTCCTCCTCCGGCAGGATGCGGGACACAACGCCCTTGTTGCCGTGACGGCCGGCCATCTTGTCGCCCACGGAGATCTTTCTCTTCTGGGCAATGTAGACGCGCACCATCTGGTTGACGCCGGGAGCCAGCTCGTCGTGATTCTCGCGGGTGAAAATCTTCACGTCCACGATGATGCCGAATTCGCCGTGCGGCACGCGCAGGGAGGTATCGCGAACCTCGCGCGCCTTGTCGCCGAAGATGGCGCGCAGCAGACGCTCCTCGGCGGTCAGCTCGGTTTCGCCCTTCGGGGTGACCTTGCCGACCAGAATGTCGTTGGCGCGAACCTCCGCGCCGATGCGGATGATGCCGCGCTCGTCCAGATCCCGCAGCGCGTCCTCGCCCACGCCGGGAATGTCGCGGGTGATTTCCTCGCTGCCCAGCTTGGTGTCGCGCGCCTCGGATTCGTACTCTTCAATATGAATGGAGGTGTACATGTCGTCCTTGACCAGTCGTTCGCTGATCAGAACAGCGTCCTCGTAGTTGTAGCCTTCCCACGTCATGAAGCCGATGAGCACGTTCTTGCCCAGCGCGATTTCGCCCTCGTCCGTGCTCGGGCCGTCGGCCAGAACCTGACGAACATCGATCTCCTCGCCCTGCGAGACCACGGGGTGCATGTTGATGCACGTGCCCTGGTTGGAGCGGGCGAACTTGGAAAGGTGATACACGTGATCCTCGCCCTTCTCGTCGCGGATGACGATTTCGTCGGCGCTCACGCGGGCGACAACGCCCTTCTGCTTGGACAGCATCACAACGCCGGAGTCGCAGGCGGCCTTATACTCGATGCCGGTGCCCACGATAGGCGCTTCCGGCTTGAGCAGCGGCACGGCCTGACGCTGCATGTTGGAGCCCATCAGCGCGCGGTTCGCGTCGTCGTTCTCAAGGAACGGAATCATGCCGGTGGCAATGGAGATGAGCTGGCGGGGGCTGACGTCGATGTAGTCAACCTTATCCCGGTCGATCTCGATGATTTCCTCGCGGCGGCGAACGGTGATGCGGTCGCGAACGAAGTGACCCTCCGCGTCCACGGGCTCGTTGGCCTGCGCGATAACGAACTGATCCTCCTCGTCGGCGGTCATGTATACAATTTCGTCGGTAACCACGCCGGTCTCGTGATCCACGCGGCGGTACGGCGCCTCGATGAAGCCGTACTCGTTGATGCGGGCGTAGGTGGCCAGCGAGCCGATCAGACCGATGTTCGGGCCTTCAGGCGTTTCAATCGGGCAGATGCGGCCGTAGTGCGAATAGTGAACGTCGCGCACGGCGAAGGACGCGCGTTCGCGGTTCAGACCGCCGGGGCCCAGCGCGGACAGGCGGCGCTTATGGGTCAGCTCGGCCAGCGGGTTCGGCTGATCCATGAACTGGCTCAGCTGTGAGGAGCCGAAGAACTCCTTAATCGCCGCGGACACGGGGCGGATGTTGATCAGATCCTGCGGACGAACCTTGTCCAGATCCTGAATGGCCATGCGCTCCTTGACCACGCGCTCCAGACGGGACAGACCCACGCGAATCTGGTTCTGCAATAGCTCACCCACGCTGCGCAGGCGGCGGTTGCCCAGATGATCGATGTCGTCGGTCTCGCCGATGCCATAGAACAGGCCGAACTGATAGCTGACGGAGGCCAGAATATCGTCCACCAAAATGTGCTTGGGCACAAGGTCATTCATCGCGGCCTTCAGCGCCTCGTTGAGCGGGCTGCCGTCGGCCTTCACCTTTTCGAGCAGGGCAACCAGCGTCGGAACGTGCACGCGCTCGCGCACCCGCACGGCGCTTTCGTCAAACTCGCGGTACAGCTCCGCGTCATAGCCGGCAAGGAACTCGGAAAGCGCGGCGAAGTTGTTGCCGACGACCTTTACCTCCTGCCCGTCCACCATGATCAGCACGCGGTTGACGCCGGCGTTCTGAATCGTCTCCGCCATTTCGCGGGAAATGCGGCCGCCCGCCTCCACCAGCACCTCGCCGGAGTAGGGATGCGTAATCGTCTCGGCGGCCTCCTGTCCGCGGATACGCGCGGCCAGCGCCAGCTTTTTATTGAACTTATAGCGTCCCACGTGCGCCAGATCGTAGCGCTTGGGGTCGAAGAACAGGGCGTTAATCAGGCTGGTGGCGGATTCCACCGACGGCGGCTCGCCGGGGCGCAGCTTGTTGTAAATCTCAATCAGCGCCTGCTCCCTGCGGGACTTGAAGCGCTCGCTCTTGTCCTCGGAGGAATCGCGGGCGATGGTGGCGCTCACGCGCTCGTCGTTGCCCAGAAGGTCGATGATCTCCGCGTCGGACTCCACGCCCATAGCGCGCAGAAGCACCGTCAGGGGCAGCTTGCGGGCGCGGTCGATGCGGGCGTACAGCACGTTGTTCGCGTCGGTCTCATACTCGATCCACGCGCCGCGGTTGGGGATCATCTGCGCGGAATAGAGGAACGCGCCGGTTTTGTCGATGGCGCGGGAAAAGTACACGCCGGGGGAACGCACGAGCTGCGATACGATTACGCGCTCGGCGCCGTTGATGATGAAGGTGCCGTAGTCGGTCATGATGGGGAAATCGCCCATGAAGACCTCGGATTCCTTGATTTCGCCGGTGTCGCGGTTGGTCAGGCGAACGGTTACCTTCAGGGGCGCGGCATAGGTCTGGTCGCGCTCCTTGCACTTTTCCAGCGTGTTCTTCGGGGTGTCATCCAGCGTGTAGTCGGTGAACTCCAGCGCCAGACTCTCGGTGTAGTCCGTGATCGGAGACACGTCGGCCAGAACCTCTCTGAGGTCTTCCTTCAGGAAATGCTGATATGAATTCTTCTGAACCTCAATCAGGTCCGGTACGCCCAGCGCCTCTTCAATGCGGGCAAAGCTCATTCTTGTACGCTTTCCCTGTTTCACCGGATGGACCATATTCGCCCTCACTCCTTACCTGTCCTGAAGCCGCCCGGCGGGCGGCGGAAATCCGTGATGCCGCGCAGTTAATTCTTTGCTAAAAGTTGTGCCCATCCCCGCGCCCCTTGGCGCGCCGGACGGCTCGGCTGCGTCCGTTTTTGCATCATTGGCTTGCAAAACGGCTTTTTCTCCATAATAGCGCAGTATAGAATCATATCATAATCCGTTTGTCATGTCAACCCCTCGCCGCGGGACTTTCCGGCTCATATGCGCTGTGTTATCAAAATTTAACGGTAGAATCTCCGCGGCGTCCGCATTTCGCGCGTTTTTCCTCTCGGCTGGCATATTGCGTTAAGCTTTATATTTGCAGGATTTCCTGCATTTTCGTTTCTCGCATAAAATTCGTTTGCAATGGCCGTGCGCGCGATATATAATATCAATGAGAGAATTCATTCGGAGGACACGGAAATGAAAATCGCTTTCGGCTGCGACCACCGCGGATATATATTGAAGGACGCCATTCTCGCGCACCTGCGCGAAAGCGGCCACGAGGTCGTGGACATGGGCACGGATTCGACTGAGCGGGTGGACTATCCCGTGTACGGCGAAAAGGTCGGCCGCGCGGTTGCGTGCGGCGAGTGCGCGCTGGGCATTGTGGTATGCGGCACGGGCTTTGGCATTTCGCTGGCGGCGGGCGGTGTGAAGGGCGTTCGCGCCATCTGCTGCTCGGACGTTTACACCGCCCGGCTGACCCGCGAGCACAACAACGCCAACGTTCTGGCGCTGGGCTCGATGGTCGTGGGCGAGGGGCTGGCGCTTGAGCTTATCGACGCGTTTTTAAACGCGAAATTCGAGGGCGGCCGTCACCAGCGCCGTCTGGACATGCTGGACGAGATTCGCGCCCGAAACGCCTGAAAAAAACGGAGGTACGGAAGATGCAGATTACCGGAAAATACGGCTTTGTCACCGTGAACGGGCGCACGCTTCGCTTTCTGAACCAGCGCTCGCGCGAGTGGACGCATCCCTATGAATACCCGCCGCAGCCCGGCGGAACGCTGACCAGCTCCGGCTGCGGCATTTTCTCCGCCTGCCACGCCGCCGAGGCCATGAGCGGCAAGCGCGTGAGTCCCGAGCTGCTGGCCGATTTTTCCTGCCGCGAGGGCGGGCGCGGCGACGACGGCACCAACCGACCGATGCTGCTGGCCGCCATGCAGGAGAAGGGTCTGGCCGCGTCCTACGGCTTCCGCTATGACGGCGACGGCCTTCTGAACGACCATGAGGCGCTTTGGAAAACCATGCGGGAGGGCGGCTGCGCGCTGTGCAACCTGCGCGTGGGTCATATCGTCGCGCTGATCGCCGCGCGCGAGCAGAACGGCGAGCGCCAGCTGCTGGCCATGGACTGCCACAGCGAAAGCGGCGACGAGCGCGTGCGCGACCACGTGATCGAGGTTGTGGAAAACAGCGCCGTCGTCTCCCCCGTCACCAATCAGCGCGGGCTCGTCACGGGCTATCAGGTGAACTACGGCCTGTTCTGGGTTCCGCTGTCCCTGCCGCGCGATTTCAACCTGCTGCACCCGCTGAACAAGGAAACGGAGGAAGCCCCATGCTGAACGAGGTCGTTGCCCGCGCCCTGAAGGACGGCAAAATCGCCGCCCGCGAGGGCCTCCATCTGCTGCCCGCCTGCCATGACCGCGCGGCGTGGGACGCGGTCGATCCCGAAACGCGCGCCTACTACGCGGGCGCGGCGGAGGCGTATATCGGAAAGCCCGTTCCTTCGCTGCCCGCCTCCCTGTATATGGAGTTCGTGCGCGTGGGCGATCGCAGTCACTATGAAAAGCCGTATTTTGAGCGCCGCCGCGCGCTGTTCGCGCTCACGGTGTGCGAATGTCTGGAAAACAGCGGCCGCTGCCTGAACGACGTCATCGACCTCGTGTGGGCAATCTGCGAGGAAAGCAGCTGGGTCATCCCGGCGCACAACAACCACGCCGCTTCCGCGCGGCACGTCGCGCCCCTCGCGCTGCCGGACGTGGAGGATCAGCCGCCGTACATCGACCTGTTCGCGGCTGAGACCGGCGCGCTTCTGTCGATGGTCAGCCACCTGCTCGGTGAAAAATTGAACGAGGCCTCCCCCATCATCTCCCGGCGCGCGTCGCTGGAAATCGAGCGCCGCATCCTGACGCCCTATCTGGAGCGGGGCGACCTTTTCTGGATGGGCTTTGCGAGCGACCGCCCCGTGAACAACTGGAACCCGTGGATCAACTCGAACGTGCTGCTGTGCGCGCTCTTGGAGGAAGCCTCTCCCGAGCGCCGGAACGCGCTGCTCGCACGCATCGCCCGCAGTCTCGATCGCTTCTTGGACGGTTACGCGCCGGACGGCGGCTGCGACGAAGGCCCGAGCTACTTCAACGTCGCGGGCGCTTCCATGCTGGACGCGCTGGAGCTGTTTGATCTGGCCAGCGGCGGCGCGGTATCGATCTACGACGAGCCGCTGATTCAGAACATGGCACGCTACATCCTGTATGTGCACATTCACGGCCGCTATCACGTAAATTTCGCCGACGCGCCGGCGCTCGTCGCGCCCGACGCCATGCTGCTCCATCGCGCCGCCGAGCGCATGGGGCTTGCCGATCTGAAGCGCTATGCCGAATACGCGCTGGCAGCGGGGTTCGCCGCCTCGCCCTATCAGCTGATCCGGCACACGGAGTATCGCCGCCTGCGCAGCCTGCTTACCTATCGCCATTCGAGCGAAGCGCTTCCCGCGGCCGACGAGCCGCTCTCCCACGCCTTCGACGGCATTCAGGTTGCCTGCGCGCGCCAGCATGCCGACGGCACGGGGCTGTACTTCGCCGCGAAGGGCGGCCACAACAGCGAGAGCCACAACCATAACGACATCGGTAATTACATCCTGTACGCCGACGGCGAGCCGGTGCTCTGCGACGTGGGCGTGGAAACCTACTGCCGCAAGACCTTCAGCGCCGAGCGCTACGACATCTGGACGATGCAGAGCCGCTGCCACAACACGGTCATCCTCGGCGGCAGCGATCAGCGCCCCGGATGGCAGTACGCCGCGCGCGATTTCTCCTTTACCGACGACGGAAACGCGGCCATCTTCCACGTGGATATGGCCGGAGCCTACGGCGAGGACGCGCACGCGCAAAGCTACCTGCGCGAGATTCGCCTTGACCGCGCCGCCGGCGAGCTTACCGTGCGCGACCGCTTCGCGCTCACCGAGGCGCACGCGCCCATTGCGCTGCCCCTGATGCTGTCCGCCGAGCCGCGCCTCGCGCCCGGCGAGGCGTATATCCCCTACGCGAAAAACCGCGTAGTGCGCCTGTCGTTTGACCCGAGCGTTTTCGACGCCGCCTGCGAGCGCATCCCGCTGACCGATCCCCAGCTTCTGAACAACTGGAAACGCCCGGCGCTGTTCCGCCTCCTCCTCACCCGCCGTGGCCTGCCATTGACGGGCGAGCACACCCTGCGCTTCCGCTGAGCCGCGCATCATAAGAGAAAGCCTTCCGCCACGCAACGGAGGGCTTTCTTCTTATTCAATTCAAGACTCAATAACGCGCCTGCTCCTCAATGAGACGCAGGCTATCCGCAGAGAGATTGCAGCGCGGATGACGCTTGAACCGGAACATCGGTAGCGGCAGTTACATCTTCCGAACGCTGTCCCTTTCGACCAGCCACACGCCTAGCAGGGTATGCTCCGGCGGGATGGTCTTCTGGCGGATATGGCGCACGAGCATATCGACGACCAGAAACGCTTTCTGGGTGATGTCCTGCGCCAGCGTGGTCAGGGGCGGGTAGGTGATTTCGGAGATAGGCAGGTTATCGAAGCCGAGCACGGACACCTGCTCCGGAATGCGAATCCGCATCCGGTGCAGCGTCTGCATCAGCTGCACAGCCACGCGGTCAGACGTGCAGAAGAACGCGGTGGGCGCGTTTTCCCGATTCAGAACGGCGGCCAGCATTGCGTCGTCGACGGCGGTCTGCGGCGTGGGAAACACGTTTTCATCCGGAATGGTAACGCCGTATCGTTCCAGACCCTGCCGGAAGCCGTGCAGCCTGTGCTGATCGACCTCGCTGTCTTCCAGATAGTTGGCGATAAAGCCGATGCGCCGGTGACCCATCCTGCCTAAGTATTCCCCGGCGATCTGCCCGCCCGCTTCATCGTCCACGCCCACATGGTTGATGCCGGGAATGCTGAAATAGCAGTCCGTGAACACCGTGGGAATGGGCGGCAGGGCGTGAATGCGCTGCAGATGGCGGCTGAACGAGCCGTTGAAGATCGCCCCCGCCACGTTCCAGCCCCGAAGGTCGCTCTCGACGGCCTGAAAATCGTCCGTGAAGCGAATCAGCGGATAATATCCGTTTCGGTACAACTCCACCGTCAGCGCGCCGACGTATTCCGCCGTGTAGGGATTTCGGAAGATATTTTCTCCCTCGTGCGCCTGAACGATCACCGCGATCACGTGGGATTCCCGGTGCGCCAGAGACCGCGCCGCCTGATTCGGCACATAGCCCGAAGCCTGAATGATGGCCTGAATGCGCTCCACCGTATCCGCGGAAACCCGATTATGGTTCCCGTTGATGACGTTTGATACGGTCGCCGTGCTCACACCGGCCGCCTGGGCGATTTCCTTCAGCGTTTTCATAAGCATCCCTCTGATCGCGTATTACAGGATTCACTATACCATCTCCCCGCCCGAAAATCAAGTGTCATTAAGTTAAACGTTTAATTGAATGTCGTCCATACAGAAAATCTCATCATTAAGAAATTTCCGGAATAAACGCGATTATTGATGCATATAATGGAGTTTGATTTCCATTTTAGCGGCAAATGTTAATTTTTGAATTGAATTTTCCGGCGGTGCTTGACAGATAAAGCGCGCCGTGGTATATTTCAGTCAGATTAAGCGTTTAACTTGTGAGGAGGCTTTTCCATGAAGGCGAACATACGCAGAGCGTGCCGGCAGGTGTGTCACAACTGGGGTTTGTACCTGCTCCTGCTGCCCTCCTTTCTGCTTTTGCTGATTTTCTCCTACAAGCCCATGTACGGCGTGATTCTCGCCTTTAAGGACTACAAAAACTCGCTCGGCATCACGGGCAGTCCGTGGGCGGATCCCCTGTTCAAGTATTTCACCCGCTTCTTCAAATCCTTTCAGTTCGGCACGACGATTCGCAACACGCTGGCGCTGAACCTGTACAGCCTGCTGGTCGGCTTCCCGATTCCGATTTTTCTGGCGCTGATGATCAACCAGATCACCGCCAAGCGCTTCCGCAAGGGTTTCCAGACGGTTCTCTATCTTCCGCATTTCATTTCCACCGTGGTCATGGTCGGCCTGCTGCTGATCTGGCTGTCTCCCTCCCGCGGCCTGCTCGGCGCGTTCTACGGGCTGTTTCACAAAACCGCGCCGAACATTCTGGGCATGCCGGGCGCGTTCCGAAGCATTTACGTATGGTCGGACGTATGGCAGCACGCCGGATGGGACTCCATCGTGTTCCTCGCCGCGCTCTCGTCCGTCGACCCCACGCTGTACGAAGCCGCCGTGGTGGACGGCGCAACCCGCTGGCAGAAGCAGATTTACATAGATCTGCCGCTTCTGCTCCCCACCGCCAGCATCATGCTGATTCTGCGCGCGGGCGGCATCATGAACGTGGGCTTCGAGAAGGTCTTCCTGATGCAGAATTCCCTCAACCAGACCAAAAGCGAGGTTATCGCTACCTATGTATATAAGATGGGTCTGAAGAGCAATCAGTACTCCATTTCCACCGCCGTCAACCTGTTTAACAACGTAATCAACTTCGCGCTTCTGATGCTCGTGAACGGCATTACAAAGAAGCTGGGCGACACCAGCCTGTGGTAAGGAGGCGGATGGCATGTCTCATGTGCGTCAAAGGGTTCGCTCCCAGCGGAGCGACGTGGTTTTCAACATCATCCTGTACACCGTCTGCGCGCTTCTGCTTCTGATCGTTCTGTATCCCCTGTGGTTCATCGTAATCGCGTCGTTGTCCGATCCATCCGCTGTGGCGAGCGGGCACGTGTGGGTGCTGCCGGTTGGCTTCACGCTGGACGGCTACGCGGAGCTTCTGAAGCAGACGAACGTGTGGGTCGGCTACCGGAACACCATCGCCTACACGCTGGTGGGCACGCTCATCGCGCTGGCGGTGAACATTCCCGCGGCATACGCCCTGTCCCGGAAGGATCTGGTCGGCCGCAAGGTGCTGATGGGGCTGTACGCGTTCACGATGTTCTTCTCCGGCGGCCTGATTCCCACCTTTCTGACCGTTCAGCAGTGCCATCTGTACAACACCTTCTGGGTGATGGTGCTGCCCTTCTCCGTGAGCGTGTACAACATCATCGTCGCGCGCACGTTCTTCCAGAACAGCCTGCCGGGCGAATTGTGGGACGCGGCGCAGGTGGACGGCTGCGGAAACCTTCGCTTCTTCTTCACCATGGCGCTGCCGCTGTCCAAGGCGGTCATCTCCGTCATCGCGCTGTGGACGGCGGTCGGCCAGTGGAACTCGTATTTCAACGCGCTGATTTACATCCGCGACCCCGAGCTGCATCCCCTGCAGCTGATCATGCGCAACATCCTGATCACGAACCAGAGCTTCGCTGCGCTGGGCACCGGCGAGGCCGCCATCATCGCCATGCGCAAGGCCAGCCTTGTGCGCTACTCCATGATCATCGTGTCCACGGTTCCGATCATGTGCGTGTATCCCTTCATTCAGAAATACTTTGATCAGGGCGTAATGATCGGCTCGGTCAAGGGATAAGCGTTCGAACCTGAACGGTCTTGCGGCCGTTTAGCAATAAAAAGGAGGTCAATCCGTATGAAGAAACTTATGGCTCTGCTGCTCGCCGTGCTGCTGGCGCTTTCCTGCGCGGCCATGGCGGAAGCTCCCG
This sequence comes from bacterium, assembly GCA_963618055.1. Taxonomy (GTDB): domain Bacteria; phylum Bacillota; class Clostridia; order Christensenellales; family Aristaeellaceae; genus SFHK01. Next base: position 48,354 of record CAVERI010000004.1, read on the forward strand.
GCTTCCACGCCGAGGGCATGCCCATCGTGGATGAGCCCATCACCATCCGCGTGCTCACCATGCGCTGGGCGGACATGGGCGATTCCTTCGCCGACAACCCCTTCCTCGTGAATCTGGAAAAGGAATCCAACGTGAAGATCGACTGGCAGATCGTCTCCTCCAACGACTGGGGCGACCAGAAGCCCATCATGCTGGCCGGCGGCACGGACGTGCTTCCGGACGTGGTGCTGGGATTCCAGACCTTCAACGAATCCGACATCATGAGCAACGTGGAATACTTCGTTCCGCTGGAGGATCTGATTGAAAAGTACATGCCCAACCTGATGAAGGCGTTTGAGGAAATGCCCGCGCTGAAGGCGATTTCCACCTCCGCCGACGGCCACATCTACTCCCTGCCGTCCCGCATGCCCAAGCGCCCGATCGCGTGCAACGTGCCGGTCATCAACATGCAGTGGCTGAAGAACCTGAACCTTGAGGTTCCGAACACCATCGAAGAGCTGGAAGCCGTTCTGACCGCCTTCAAGGAGCAGGACGCCAACGGCAACGGCGACCCGAACGACGAAATTCCCTTCACCAGCATCGGCCTGGGCACGGACTTCCTCATGCCCTTCGGCATCAACGACCCGAACGGTACCGGCTTCCTGATCAATGAAGACGGCTCCGCCAGCTACATCTACACCAGCGAGCAGTACAGGGAAGGCCTCAAGTGGGCGCATAAGCTGTACGCCGCCGGCCTGATCGACAACGAGACCTTCACGCAGGATCAGAGCATCCGCGACGCGAAGTGCGACGATCCCGAGGTTTCCCGCGTCGGCTTCGGCTATGCGTGGAGCTACGACGCCATCTTCCGCCGCTGGATGAACGAATATGCCGTTATCGCGCCGCTCGCCGGCCCCGACGGCGTCCGCTATCAGCAGGGCGATAAGAACGGCGTATCCTCTCTGAAGTCCAACCAGCTGTCGATCACCACCGTCTGCAAGTATCCCGAGGTCGTGCTCCGCTGGGCGGATCAGTTCTACACCGGCGAGGCCAGCATCCAGAACTTCTGGGGCGGTCTGGGCGAGGTTACCAGCGCCAACGGCGACGGCACCTACTCCCTGAACAACCCGCCGGAGGGCACCAGCGCCGACGCGTGGTACTGGGCGCGCTCCCTGCGCGACTTCGGCCCGAAGTATTCCTCCCTTGAGTTCGACAGCAAGATCGTGCTGGATCCCACGCAGGGCGACGGCCTGAAGGTCGCGATGGACGCGGAAACCGCGCAGTATGTGCACGACTGCTTCCCCGAGCTTAAGTACACCCCTGAGGAGTACAGCGAGCTGTCCTTCTTAGGCGCCGACATCAACACCTACGTCGACACCATGCGCGCCAAGTGGGTTACCGAGGGCGGCATCGACGAGGAATGGGACGCTTACGTCGCTCAGCTGAACGCCATGGGGCTGGAAGAGATGAACGCCATTTATCTGGGCGCGTACGCTCGCTACCAGCAGGCGCAGTAACGCATCATAGGGCAGATTGACTCTGCCTCACCTGCGACGGCGGATGTGGATGGAAAAGCCATTCGCATCCGCCGTCTCGCAAAAGAAAACAGGCCGGATACGCGCCTTCGAAACGGCAGAAGGAGGAAACAAGCAATGATTCGACACATTCCCGAGGGCGTTTTCCCCTTTGACGACTGTGGATACGCCCGAACGCCCCTCATTCCCTTTGCGGAGCAGCCGATTGCGCTGGACTGCCTGTGCGATTCCGGCATGCCTGCGCTGGAGCTGCGCGGCGCGTCCGCGAGCGTTCCGAAGGCGGTTCCCCTCAAAGAAAACCGCTGGCGGTTCGAGCTGCCGCCCTTTCAATCGGCCGCGTCGCTGGAATACCGCTTCGTGTGCGGCGAAGAGCAGACCGCGTGGTTTCCGGTAGACGTGCTGCGGCGCGTACGCGTTGCCGCCGCGGCGGAAGCGGGCGCGGGCTGGCTTCGGCTGGATGAGAATGTATATCTGAATTTCTCGTTCGCGGGCGCGTCCTTTTCGACGGTTCTGGCCGACCATCCGGAGGAAGCCGCTCCGGCACGAAACGGCGATTGGACGGTCGAGCTGGGCGCGCCGGGTCTGTGGCGCGTGCGCAGGAATGGAAAGATCATCGCCGCGTGCCGCGAAGTCGAGTTGGGGCTGCGCGCGGACGGCTCCGTCGCGTGGCACGCGCTCACCGTCGACGGCGCGCAGACGCACGTGTGGGGCACGGGCGAGCGGTTCGACCATGTAAATCAGCAGGGACACGGCACGTGCGGAAAGGTCGTGGAGCATTTCACGCAGCAGGGACAATGGGCGTATCTGCCCACGCCGTTCTTCCTGACGGACGCGGGCTTCGGCTTCTACCGCAACGCCGCCTGCGATGTGGAAATGAGCTTCGCCTCTTCCATCCGCATCGCGTCGCGCGCGCTGCCCGGCCGTCGCGACACGTGGCTGCTGGGCGCGCCCGCCGAGCTTTTGAACGCGTATCTGCGGCTGACCGGCGAGCCCGCGCTGCCGCCCGAGTGGGCGTTCGGCCTGTGGATCAGCGCCAACGGCTGGAGCTGCGACGCGGACGTGGACGAGCAGCTAAAAGCACTGGCGAAATACGACTGCCCCGCGTCCGTGATGGTGCTGGAAGCGTGGAGCGACGAGAGCACCTTCTATCATTGGAGCGGCGCGTGGAAGAACCCGAAGCAGATGGTTCAAAAGGTACGCGGCGCGGGTCTGCATCTGGTTCTGTGGCAGATTCCCGTGCTGAAGGCCGTGAAGGACTGTTCCGATGCGGAAACGGTTCGCAGGGATCGCGAGGAAGCCGCCGCGAAGGGCTGGGCGATTCATCACGCGGACGGCGCGCCCTACATCATTCCCGAGCGGTGGTTCGAGGGCAGCATGCTCCCCGACTTCACCAACCCGGAGGCGTGCGAATGGTGGTTCTCCAAGCGCGAGCACCTGCTGCGCGACGGCGTGGAGGGCTTCAAGACCGACGGCGGCGAGTTCCTGTTCGGCAGCGATTTCCCGCTGTACGACGGCACGTCCGGCGTGGAAGCGCACAACCTGTACGCGATGCAATACGTGCGCGCCTACAACGAATGGATGCGCCGGCAGGGTGTGAACGGCGTTACGTTCAGCCGCGCGGGCTATGCCGGCGCGCAGACCGTGCCGATTCACTGGGCGGGCGACCAGCTGAGCACATGGGAGGAAATGCGCGCGCATCTCACGGCGGGGCTGTCGGCGGGGCTGTCCGGCGTGCTCTTCTGGGGTTTTGACATCGGCGGCTTCGCCGGAGAGCTGCCGGAGGGCGAGCTGTATCTGCGCGCCACGGCGCTGGCCTGCTTCAGCCCCGTGATGCAATGGCACGCGGAGCCGCGAAGCGGACAGTTCTACGCCACGCACGACCGAGCGTACAACAACGACCGCAGTCCGTGGAATCTGGCGGAGAAGCAGCACGCGCCCGAAATCATCAAAATCGCCAGCGCGTTCGCCCGTCTGCGCGAGCGGCTGCGCCCGTACCTGTGGGAGGAAGCGCAGAACTGCGTGAAGCATGGCCGTCCCCTGATGGCGCACCTCTGTCTGGACTTCCCGAACGACCCCAAGGCGCTCGACTGCGACGATCAGTACATGCTGGGTCGGCGTTGCCTCGTCGCCCCCATCCTGCAAAAGGGCGCGCAGGGACGCACGGTCTACCTGCCCGAGGGCAGCTGGCGGCACTTCTTCACCGGCGAAACCCTGTCCGGCGGCTGCGAGCGCCATTTCGACTGTCCCCTGAACGAAGCGCTGGTGTTTGAACGAGTGGATTTCTGACGTTTCGAAATACGCCGGCATCTGAATAACCACGAAAAGGCCCGCCGCGGAATCCGCTTCCGCAGCGAGCCTTTTTGATGGTTATTCAAATACGCGTGCGTCCAGATAGTCGATCTCCGCGGGCGCGTTCGCGTGGATTTCGACGATGAGGAACGGGCCGGGGAAGGACGCGGTTTCCGGCGCGAAGACGTACAGCGGGCTGTCGGTATAGGCAGGCACGGCGCGTTCCTCGCGCACGAAGGCCAGCGGGCGGCTGTTGGCGTAGACGGTCAGCGCTTCGGGGGACGCGCCGCGCACGCCCATGCTGATTTCCACGCGCATGCCCTCCGGGATTTTGCCGGTGCGCAGGCGCAGGAACTGCCCCTCGCCGTTTTCCGGCAGCTTCAATGGCAGCGCCGCGAATTTCTGCCGCCATATTGGCCCCGCGTCCGGGTAGGTGAGCATATGGCGGCGTTCGGTGCGCAGCACGGTTTCCTCCGCGCCCAGCGTATTCAGAAGCGGAAGGTAGTTTTCCTTCCGAAGCGGATGATTCTCCTCCGCGCCGTCCAGCTTCGCCATATCGAAATAGTTGAACAGGTACACGCTGTCCGCGCCCATGCTCAGGTATTCCGCCGCGAGTCCGCGCGCGATTTCCACGCTGGTTGGCTTCGATTTCGCCGCGGGGTAGGGTCGGCACAGAATTTCGACGCACGGCGCGAGCCGCGTCCTCGTGCCCGCGAGCAGGCGCGTCCACATTTCCACGGGCATATCGCCGTCGCAGGTCGCCCAGCGGGGCGACGGCGCGAGCACGTCCACCAGCCCCTCGCGCGCCCATGTCGCCGCGTCGAAGCCGCTGTCCAGCGCCGCCTGCGGAGACGCGGGCACACGCGCCGCCATGCGAATCGGATGCCCCCATTTGCTCTCCGCTTCGTTCAGAATCGCGCGCACCTCGCGCATGAATTCGTTCAGAATTTCAATGCCCTCGTATTCGCCGCCGGGCGCGAAGCAATACATTTCCCGCATCCAGTCCAGCTCGACGCCATACGCGTCATACCGGAAAACGATTTCCCGAAGGAATGCGCGCATGTACGCGCGCACCGGTTCCAGCGCGTAGTCGTAGCAGCGGTCAAAATAGCCCTCCGGCGCGCGGTGACGGATGCGCCGGCATTCAGGATGCGCATGGAAGAACGCCGGGTGCAGAAACGCCGCGGGCTGATCGTTCAGGTGGCAGTCGTTCATGCGGACACTCAGCCACGGATTGATGCCGATTTTCCGCAGCTCGTCCAGACACACGGCATAGAAGTCCACATGCGTCTCCCGCCACATCCGCGTCGCGCACGACACGACGGGATGCTGCTTATAGTCTACATCAAAGCCATTTTCCTTCTTTTGGTCGCATTTATCCATCCAGCTGTCGCAGACGCTCGACGGGAAGCCCGCAATTCTTCCGGCGCAGCACAGCATGAAATCGGTAATCTGCGTGCCCTGATAGCCGCGGATAAACCGGCGCACCTCTGCCTCGTCGGGCGTGGGGCCGTCCGCGTGGTCGTAGAAGAAATGGGTGTCGTCCTCATTAAAGATAATGCCCTGTCGCACGGTATCGCTCCTTACTCCCCCGTCGCCAGCGCCGCTTCCATGGCGAGACCCACGGGAATGCAGTTCTCGTCCGGATCAAACTCGGCGCTGTGCAGCGGCGCGCACGGATGCGCCGCGTCCGCCGAACAGCCGATGTGGAAGAACGCGCCGGGCGCGCAATCCAGAAAATAGGAAAAATCCTCCGCGCCCATGCTGGGCGCGTCCTTGATCAGCGTGTTTTCCGCGCCGAACAGCCGCCGCGCCGTGGCCAGCACGCGCTCGCAGTGCGCGCCGTCGTTCACCAGCGGCGCATAGCCCTCGGTAAGCTCGGCTTCGATTTCGCAGTTCATCGCCTGCCCCACGCCCGCGCACACCTCGCGGATGCGCCGGAGCATCATGGCGCGCAGGCCGCGGTTCGCCGTGCGCAGCGTGCCGGTCATGACGACCTGATCGCAAAGGATGTTGGACGCGCGCCCGCCCTCGATCGTGCCCAGCGTAAGCACGCAATTCTCCAGCGGCGACACGCTGCGCGACACCAGCGTCTGAAGCGCCGTGACGAGCTGCGCCGCGCACACAATCGCGTCGCGCCCCAGATCGGGATACGCGCCGTGCGCGCCCACGCCCTTCACCGTCAGCTTCACGCCGTCGGTGCCCGCGTTCAGCGTGCCGGGACGGCATTCCACCTGCCCGGTCACGAGCCGCGGCATCACGTGCAGGCCGTACACGCGGTCGACGCGCGGATTTTCCATCACGCCGCCCTCAACCATGGGCTTCGCGCCGCCCACGGTTTCCTCCGCGGGCTGGAACAGGAGCTTCACCTTGCCCCGCCATTCCCCACGCGCCGCCGTCAGAAGCCGCGCCGTGCCCAGCAGGATGGCCGTGTGCAGATCGTGCCCGCAGGCGTGCATGTAGCCCTCATGCTCGGAGCGGAACGGGCAGCCCTGCGGCTCCGTTACCGGCAGCGCGTCAAAGTCCGCGCGAAAGCCGGTCACCGAGCCATCTTCGCCGCTGTCCACCACGGCGGTAATCCAGCCGTGCTCGCACACGGGCGCCACGCCGATTTCGTTCAGCTTTTCACAAATGAGCTTTTTCGTCTTTTCCTCGCGAAAGCCCGGCTCCGGCACGCGGTGCAGCGCCCGCCGCACGCTCGATACCCACGCCTGCTGCTCCCTCGCAAGACTCAAAATCCGTTCGTCCTTCATATTCCATTCGCCGCCCATCCGGTAATTTCGCGTCTATTATAGCACGCCCCGCTGCGCGTGAAAACCCCTTCGCCCGCTTCAAATTGCAAAAGAAAGCCGCATTGTCTTCATATTCCCATGCTCTTCCGGCGGTATAATAGGAAAAACGCTTGGGGAGATGAATCTCTTGGCCGCCAACAACGAATTTCTCGGAACGGAGCGCATGGGCAGGCTCCTGTTCCGGCTGTCCGCGCCGACCATCTGCGCGCAGCTGATCAACATGCTTTACAACGTGGTCGACCGCATGTACATCGGCCACATGCCGGAAAACGGCGCGCTGGCGCTGACGGGCTTGGGCGTGTGTATGCCGGTGATCATGGTCGTGAGCGCGTTCGCGGCGTTTGTGAGCATGGGCGGCGCGCCGCGCGCGTCCATCGCCATGGGGCGCGGCGACAGCGAGGGCGCGAAGGACATTCTGGGAACCTGCTTCGTTTTGCAGCTGATTCTTTCGGCCATCCTGACCGCGGTTCTGCTGATCTGGAACCGCCCGATGCTGCTGGCCTTCGGCGCGAGCGCGGACACGATCGACTACGCTTCCGATTATATGACGATCTACGCCGCCGGCACGGTGTTCGTGCAGCTGACGCTGGGCATGAACGCGTTTATCACCGCGCAGGGCTTCTCCGGCTTCGGCATGCTGACGGTGGCTATCGGCGCGGTGCTGAACATTGCGCTGGATCCGCTGTTCATCTACACCTTTGGCATGGGCGTGAAGGGCGCGGCGCTGGCGACGGTGCTTTCGCAGGCGGTCAGCGCGGTGTGGGCGACATATTTCCTCACCAGCCGCCGTTCAGTGCTGAAGCTTGAGCGAAAACGCATGAAATTGCGCCCTCCGGTTCTGCTGGGCTGCCTGTCGCTGGGCGTTGCTCCGTTTATCATGCAGGCCAGTGAAAGCGTGATCAACGTGTGCTACAACACCTCCCTGTCCAAATACGGCGGCGACACCGCCGTGGGCGCGATGACGATTCTTTCCAGCGTGATGATGTTCGCCATGCTGCCCATTCAGGGACTGGGGCAGGGCGCGCAGCCGATCATCAGCTACAACTACGGCGCGAAGAAGTATGACCGCGTGCGCAAATGCTACAGGCTTCTTCTGCTTTCCGGCACCCTGTTCTGCGCCGCCCTGTGGGGCGCGGTGCAGCTGTTTCCGGGCGCGTTCGCGCGCCTGTTCACCTCCAACGCCGCGCTCGCCGACTACGCGAAGGGCGTTCTGCGGGTGTATATGGCCATGTCGTTCCTGTTCGGCGTGCAGATTGCCTGCCAGATGACGTTCATCTCCATCGGCTACGCGAAGGAGTCCGTGTGCGTAGCGCTGGCGCGCAAGGTGGCGCTTCTGATTCCGCTGATCTACCTGCTGCCGCACCTGATTTCGAATCAGACGCTCGCCGTCTTCCTCGCCGAGCCCGTGGCCGACACGCTGGCCGTCACGTTCACGGCCATCCTGTTCGCCGTCAAATTCAAAAAGCTGCCCGCCTGAAAGGGATAAAAAGCATATTTTACACGCCGTCCGTCGCGAAAACGGGCGGCGCGTTGTATAATACGAAAGCATTTTATTACTTTGGAAGAGGGGTTCGATTCATGCGTTCCTCGCTCACGTTTCGCGATGGGCTGAAGGGCGGCCTGCCCGTCGCGCTGGCCTACCTGTCGGTCTCCTTCGGCTTTGGCATTCAGGCGGCGCAGGCCGCGCTTTCACCGCTGGCGGCCGCGCTGATTTCGCTTACCAACGTAACCAGCGCGGGACAGCTGGCCGGGCTGACGATCATTGCCGCCGGCGGCTCGCTTATGGAGCTGATTGTGGCCGAGTTCGTCATCAACATCCGCTACGCGCTGATGAGCGTTTCGCTCACGCAGAAGCTGGACGCTTCGTTCACCACGCTGCCCCGGCTGATCTGCTCGTTTTCCATGACGGACGAGCTGTACGCCGTGGCCGCGTCCAACCGCGGCTGCATCGGCAAGACGTATTTCTACGGGCTGATGCTTCTGCCCGTTCCGGCGTGGGTGCTGGGCACGTGGCTGGGCGCGTCGGCGGGCGCGATTCTGCCCCGCGCGCTGAACGCCGCCATGGGCGTGGCGCTGTACGCCATGTTTCTGGCGATCATCCTGCCGCCGTCCACGAAGAGCCGCGCCATTGCGCTGTGCGTGGTCGCCGCGGCGGTTCTGAGCTGCGCGTTTACGTGGATTCCGGCTTTCTCGTTCATCACGCCCGGCTTCTCGGTGGTGCTGTGCGCGCTGCTGGCGGCCGTGCCCGCCGCGTATTTCTTTCCCATACAGGATGAAGACGAAGAGGGAGGCGACACGCAATGAACGCTTCTTTGCCGCTCTGGGTCATGGTCGCGGCTATGGCGCTGGTAACCTACCTGATTCGCGCCGTGCCCTTCGTGCTGTTCCGCCGCCGCATCCGCTCGCGGTTTCTGCGAAGCCTGCTTTCCTACATGCCCTACGCCGTGCTCTCCGCGGTGACCCTTCCGGCCATCCTTTCCTCCACCGGACACACGGCCTCCTCGCTCGTCGGCTGCGCGGCGGCGGCGCTCGCGGCCTTGCGCGGGCGCTCGCTTTTGATCGTCGCCGCGTGCGCCTGCGCCGCCGCGCTGCTTGCCGAGCTTCTGCTTCCGCTTCTGTGAAGGCCGAACGCGCGGAGTTCCCGCTTGACGGGGACGCGGATTTCCGATATAATTCGGCGTGAAGCACAGGCGTTATTCTATGAAACGATCTTTTCAGGGGGCGAGCTTTTGACAGATACAGAGAATTTGAAGCTTCTCACGAAGAGCTTTTTCAAACAGCATCCCATAAAGGAGCATTCCGCGGCGCGTTTTATCTATTCCCTGATTCTGGCGCCGGATAAGCTCTACGAGCTGGTGCCCTTATTTTTCCAGCAGGCCGCCGAGACCGGGCTCTCGCTTCCCGACGTCGGCACCTCGGTCGAGCAGGTGCGCCAGACGGAAAGCACCGCCGATTTGCTGCGCATGTTTCGGCAGGCGCAGACGCCGGATGTTCGGCAGGCGCTTATAAACGCGCTTTTGCAGCGGGAGGCGGAGGTGCTTCCTGAAATTCAGCGCATGACGCTGAAGACGTTTATGGACGGAATCGTTGAAAGCTGCGTTCGATTTATGGCAAAATGCGAAACCAACTGCTCCGAATGGGTTCTTCAGCATTTCGAGGAGATCCGCGCTCCCTATACTCGCTCCATGCTCTGCATCGTGCTCGGCTTCCGCGCGGATCCAAGCGTCATTCCCTTTCTCATGCAGCAGCTTGAGTACTTTGAAAAGCACTTCCCGAACAATTCCTATGAGCAGGCTCCGCTTATCGCCCTTTGCGAGATTCAGGCGCGCTTTCAGGAGGACTGATTCCCATTCAGGCTTTATGCACGTTTTATGCGTTTACAGGCCGCGGAACAATTGACACGCGCGGGCTTCTATGTTAAAATTGGAAGGAAATGTGACAAGGCGCAGCTTGGATGGAGGAGATCGGAATGGCAGGAAACGAGCGAAGCATTCGCGATAGCTTTCGCAGTCGGTGGGGATTTATTCTGGCGTGCATCGGGTCGGCCGTGGGCATGGGGAATATCTGGCGCTTTCCCGTGCTGGTATCGACGTATGGAGGGCTGACGTTTCTGATTCCCTATGTGCTGTTCGTCGTGCTGATCGGCTCGACCGGCGTGATTGAGGAATTCGCGCTGGGGCGCTGGGCAGGCACGGGGCCGGTGGACGCGTTCGGCAAGTGCGTGGAGACGCGCGGCGGAAGCCGGCGAACAGGCATGGCCATCGGCTTTTTGCCCGTGGTCGGCTCGCTGATGCTGGCCATTGGCTACACCGTGGTGCAGGGCTGGATTTTCAAGTATTGCTACATGGGAATTTCGGGCGATTTGTTTGCGCTGGGAGAGGACATAGGCAAAATCGTCGGCGAGTTCAGCCAGACCGCGCCGGAGACGGAAACGCTGGGCGCGGCGGTTCGCACGATGTGGAACGGCGGCGTGTTTGGCGTTGGCAACACGATGTGGCAGATGATCAGCCTGATCGTGTCGCTGGTCATCATGGCGCTGGGCGTATCCGGCGGCATTGAGAGAGCCAACAAGGTCATGATGCCGCTGCTGTTCGGGCTGTTTCTGGCGCTGGCGATTTACATCGCGACGCTGACGGGCGCGGGCGACGGCTACCGCTACATTTTCACGCTGAATCCGAAGGGACTTCTGAATCCCGAGGTATGGATTTACGCCTTCGGGCAGGCGTTTTTCTCGCTGTCCGTGGCCGGAAACGGCTCGGTGATCTACGGCTCCTACCTGAGCAAAAAGGAGAACATCATTTCCTCCGCGCGCAACGTGGCCGTGTTCGACACAATCGCCGCGCTGCTGGCGGCGTTTGTGATCATCCCGGCAATGGCCGTGGGCGGCGCGGCGCTGGAAAAGGGCGGCCCGGGGCTGATGTTTATTTATCTGGTTCAGGTACTGAACAACATGGCCGGCGGGCGCATCGTGGGCATGATCTTCTTCATCTGCGTGCTGTTCGCGGCGCTTAGCTCGATCATCAACCTGTATGAAGCGCCGATTGCCTACCTGCAGGAGCGCTTCGGCATGAAGCGCCTGCCCGCGGTCGTCCTCATCGGCCTGCTCGGCGCGGTCGTGTCCGCGCTCATTCAGCCGTGGACGTCGCAGTGGATGGACGTGGTTTCCATTTATATCTGCCCGGCGGGCGCGCTGCTGGCGGCGATTATGTTCTTCTGGGTGCTGAGGAAGCAGACGGCGCTGGACGCGGTGAACGCGGGCGCCGGGAAGGGCGTCGGCAAATGGTTCTACCCGATGGGTAAGTACGTGTTCTGTCTGTGCGCGCTGGTGGCGCTGGTCGCGGGCGCGCTGCTGGGCGGAATCGGCTGATGAAAAACCGGCATGCGGCTTTGAATGGCGGCATGCCGGTTTTTCTGATTTTTGGCGGAAACGGCGTTAGCCGATCAAATCGTCGAGGTTTACCTTTTCCGAGCCAAGGTAGAGCTCGCGAATGGGCGTGTCCGTGACTGTGTAGGAATCGACATAATAGCCGCTCAGGGAATCGTATTGCGCGTCATGCTCCACATCGTGGTAACAGATTTGTCCGTCGATAAGGCGAATCCACGTTATCACGCGGGTCTCGCTCCCGTTCTCCCGATTACCGAAAGGCGTTCTCCACTGCGAGCGCTGCGGATAGATATAAATCACTCCGCTATCTTCGCCGTCTTTACCGCCCCAGCCCATGAATCGATAGCCCACTGGCCGCGGCACGGTGACGCGAAGGAAGCCATCGTCCTCCGGGAGAAATTCTAACTTGCAATCCGAGAGTTTTGGCGAATAGGGTTCGCTCCACATATTCATCTTATAATAGGTAAAGAAGATACCGCCGCAGAGAATTGCGCACACGAGCAGCGCCGCCAGCGCGCCCACCACCACGCGCCGCCAGCGAAACTCCCTTTCCAGCTTTTTGCAGAAGCGAATAAAGCCCGTATCCGTCTCGGCCGGCTTCACGGCCGGCTCCGCGCGCATCTGCGCCATGACCTCGCGGCATTCCTCGCATTCCCTGATATGGTTTTCCACCAGCTCGGCGGACGCGGGGCTGGCAACCTGATCGATCACCAGCGGCATGAGATCGCGAACGATCCCGCAATCACGTTTTTCCATCGTCTTCCTCCTTCATTGCCTGACAAAGCAGCTGCTTTGCGCGATAATAGGTCACGCGCGCCCATCCCTCGGTTTTGCCGAACAGCGCGGCAATCTGCGCGTACTTCAATTCGCCGAACACGCGCAGCATGAACACCTCGCGGTACGGCTCCTCCAATTCATGAAGGTGCCGATGGATGCGCATCGCGTCCTCCGTGCGTTCGATCTGGGCCTCCGCGCCCGCCTCCGCGCGGTCGAACACGGCGCTGTCCGGCGCGTATGCGCGTTCACGGCTGCGCGCGCTTTGGTTGAAATACTCGCGCTTCGCAATGCTGCACAGCCACGTGCCGGGGTCGCTGCGCCCCTCAAACGAGTCGATGTTCTTCAGCGCCTTATAAAACGTTTGCTGCGTCAGCTCCTCCGCGGCGGCTTCGCTGCGCGTAAGCGAGTACGCAAAGTGATACACCTTCGAAAAGTAGCGCGCAAACAGCGCCTCAAACGATTCCAACCCTCTCACCTCCTCGCCCTTTAGACACGCGTCCGCGCAAAACGTTACAGGCCTTCCGCAGAAAAACAGCCTTCGGGATTGGATTCCCGGAGGCTGTCGCAGGCGTATGCGTTCAGTTCAGCGCGAAAACGCCATCGGCGGGCATGGAGATGGGCGTTTCGAAGAACGCGCGCACGCCGTTTGCCATTGCGTCCACGTCGCGGGAACCGGCGGTCTCCCAGCTGGAATGCATGGCCAGCTGCGCAAGGCCGATGTCCACGGTGTTCAGCGAGAAGTGCGCGTTGGAGATGTTGCCCAGCGTGCCGCCGCCGAGCATGTCGGAGCGGTTGGCGAAGAACTGATACTTCACGCCCGCGCTATCGAGAATCGCGCGCAGGATGGCCTTGGACGCGCCGTCGGAGGTGTATTTCTGGTTGGCGCTTTCCTTGATGACAATGCCCTCGTTCATGTACACGCGGTTGGACGCGTCGTACAGCTCCGGATGGTTGGGGTGCGCGGCGTGCGCGTTGTCGCAGGAAAGCATGACGCTGGACGCCTGCGCGCGGTAGAACGCCTCGCCGTCCACGCCCAAACACAGCGCCGCGCGGCGCAGAACGTCGGTCAGGAACGTGGAATCCGCGCCCTGCTTGGTGGTGGAGCCGACCTCCTCGTTGTCGAACACGGCCAGCACGGGCATGCCCTTCGTCGCCCTGCACTCAATCATCGCGCGGGCGGTGGTATAGGCGCATTCCAGATCGTCCAGCCGGCCGGCGGAGACGAACTCGCCGTCCCTGCCCCACACGGCGGGCTGCACGCGGGAGTACAGGAACAGGTCGGTGCCCAGCAGGTCTTCCACCCTCGCGCCGCAGGCGGCGGCGACGCGCGCCTTGAAGGTATCCTTCGCGCCAATGGAGCCGAACAGCGGCATAAGGTCGGTCTGCGCGTTGTACTTATAGCCGTCGTTAATTGAGCGGTTCATGTGAATCGGCACGTTCGGGATGACCAGCGTATCCTCATCCAGATTGACCAGCCGCGTTTCAAGGCCGCTCTTCGTGCGCACCAGCGCGCGGCCGGCCACGGACAGCGGCCTGTCCAGCCACGTGGAGAAGATCATGCCGCCGTAGCGCTCGGTGTTCAGCTGCACATAGCGGTTGATCACGGTCAGCTCCGCGTTCTCCTTGATCTTGAACACGGGGGAGTCAGAATGGCTGGCAGCGATGCGCGCCGACGTGAATCCGTCCTCCGGCACGCGGAACGCGATCAAGGACGACAGGTTGCGGGTGACGAAATACGCGCCGCCCCGCTGCACGTCCCACTTTTCGCCCTCCGTCAGGCGCACAAAGCCCGCGCCGGACAGCATGATGGACAGGTTTTCGATGGCATGGAACGCGCTCGGCGTGCGGGACAGAAAATCGGTAAGCTCGTGAACCATAGGTATCTTCCTTTCTTATAACTGAAGACAGTAGATAACCAGTCTTATAACTGAAGGCAGTAAATGGCCAGCAGATGCGCGGGGTAGAAGCCGTAAAACACCCATTTGGGCAGCTTCAGCCTGCGCGGAAGCGGCAGGTAGATCAGCGGAAGCGCGGCGAGCGCGTACCACTGAAGGTTCGTCTGCGTTTTACCCGCGGTGAAGAAGCCGGGCATGGCCCAGTACCACATGAACGCCGCAGCCGCCGTAAACGACGCGACCGGGCGATCCAGAAACGCGTAGAACAGGCAGATCAGCGCCACGCCCTTCCAGCCGTAATCGATGCGCCCCGAAAGCCGCCACGTAAGCACGGCGAACAGCGTGGTAAGCACATACGCCCGCGCGCGCACGCTGGCGAGCAGCAGCGTGCCCATGGTAAGCGTGAAGAAGATATTGAGCTTGCCGGCGTAGTAGAAATCGAAGATTTCGCCGATCCTCCAGAAATTGTGCGCCCAGTCGAACGCGCCCATTTTTACGTGCCCCATCGCCGCCATATACAGCGGATGCACGAGCACGCCCATCAGAAGCAGCCGAAGCGCGTATTTCCACACATTGCGCGAATAGGCGCAGCCCACGGCAATGCAATAGCAGAACATGGGCATGGCCAGCCGGCCGATGATGCGCAGAAGGCTGCCCGACGGCAGCAGAAACGCCCACGAGCCGCTGACCGAGATATACAGCGCGTTCGGGAAAATCATCTTGCCAAGGTGGTCGCACAGCATGCACAGGCAGGCGACCACCTTGAGAAGACCGGTATCTCCGTTCAGCCGCAGCGCGCGCGCGTCCCTTTCGGGATGCAGCACGCGCAGGGCCTCCGCGCGGAGACGGGCAGACGCGCCCCGCGTCCGCAGATCCTCCATCAGACAATCACATCCAGTTCCATGGGCTTCACGCCCAGCTTCTCGCAGCTGACCGCGTCGGGCTGGCTGCCGCCCACGTACAGGCGGAAGTGGCGGCCCGCCTTGATGCGGCGGCCGTCGTCGGTAACGCACTCAAAGGCGCGCGCGGGAATCGGCAGGCGCACGCGCTTTTCCTCTCCCGCGTGCAGGAACACGCGGCCAAAGGCGCACAGGCTCCAGTTCAGGCCGTGGCTGTCAAATTCCAGCGGCTTCACGTAGGCCTGAACGACCTCCTCCGCGTCCGTCTCGCCGTCGTTGCGGATGCGCACGCTGACCGAACCCTTCTCCGCCGAGTACACGGGATCAGAATAGCGGAAGGTCGTGTAGCTCAGGCCGAAGCCGAACGGGTACAGCGCCTGTCCCTTGAAATAGCGATAGGTGCGCCCCTCCATGCAATAATCGGTGAACGCCGGAAGCTCCTCCGCGTCGTGGTAGAAGGTGACCGGCAGGCGACCCGACGGGCAGACCCTGCCAAAGAGGATGTCAGCCGCGGCCGTGCCGCCCGCCTGACCGGCGTACCAGACCTGAAGAATGGCGTTGCCTTCCTCCACGTGCAGCGCGCCGCCGCTGGCCAGAAGCACCACCACGGGCTTGCCGGTGGCGACAACCGCGTCCAGCAGCCTGCGCTGGCAGGCGGGCAGCTCCAGCGTTTCCTTATCTCCGGAGGAATACGCGTTGCTCGCGTCGCCCTGCTCGCCCTCGATCGTATGATCCAGACCCAGCACGAGAATCGTCACGTCGCTCATCTCGGCAGCCTGCACGGCCTCGGCGATGCGGTCGTCCGCCGCGGACAGCGGTTCGCAGTTCTCTCTGTACAAATGCGAGCCCTCGGAGTAGTTCACGCGCACGTTCGCCTCGCGGCAGGCGGCACGGATGCCCTCCAGATACGTAACATAGCGGGACGAGGTTCCGTTGTAATTGCCGCGAAGCGCCGGGATGCTGTCGGCGTTCGGGCCGATGACCGCCACGGACTTGAGCGAGGAAAGGTTCAGCGGCAGGATGCCGTCGTTTTTCAGAAGCACCATGCTGCGCCGCGCCGCGTTCAGCGCCGCCTCCGCGTGCCGATCGCAGTCGTTGGCCTCGCAGGGAATCTGGTTATATTCGTTGTCGTCGCTGAACAGACCCAGCAGGTAACGGCACGTGAACGCGCGCACGCACGATTGCGTGATCTCCTCCTCGGTCACGCGCCCCTCCTGCAGCGCCTGCAAAAGCGTCAGATACGTGTTTCCGCAGTTGATGTCGCAGCCGCTCTTCAGCGCCAGCGCCGCGCTTTCCGGCGCGG
Organism: bacterium; assembly: GCA_963618055.1. Classification (GTDB taxonomy): domain Bacteria; phylum Bacillota; class Clostridia; order Christensenellales; family Aristaeellaceae; genus SFHK01. The sequence goes on from CAVERI010000004.1 coordinate 64,708, forward strand.
TGTCAGTGATCTTGTGGAACTGGTGGAAATCCGAAATCGCGCCGCAGTCGGACACATAATGTCCCTCAAAGCCCCACTGGCCGCGCAGGATGTCGCCCATCAGGCGCTTGGAGCCGCAGCTCGGCTCGCCGTTCACGGAGTTGTACCCGCCCATGACGGCCTCCACGCCGCCCTCCTTCACGCAGGCCTCGAACGCGGGCAGATAGGTGTCCCACAGATCGTAATCGGAGACCTCGGAATTGAAGCCGTGGCGCACGCTCTCCGGGCCGGAATGCACGGCAAAGTGCTTGGCGCACGCCGCCGCCTTCATATATTCCCCATGCCCCTGAATGCCCTTTACGAAGCGAACGCCCAGACGCGAGGTGAGATACGGGTCCTCGCCGTAGGTCTCCTGTCCGCGTCCCCAGCGCGGGTCGCGGTAGATGTTGATGTTGGGCGACCAGAAGGTCAGTCCCTTGTAGATGCCGCGGTCTCCATGCGCAGACTGTGCGTTGAACTTGGCGCGCCCCTCGGTGGAAATCACATCCGCGATTTCCTCCATCAAATCCTCATCGAAAATCGCGGCCAGCCCGATGGCCTGCGGGAACACCGTGGCCGTGCCCGCGCGGGCGACGCCGTGCAGCGCCTCGTTCCACCAGTTATATTCGGGAATGCCCAGCCGTTCAATGGCGGGCGCGTCGTAACGCAGCTGCGACGCCTTCTCCTCAATGGTCATCTGCGCTACAAGCTTTTCAGCCAGCGCCCGGGCGGTACTGCGATCCATAGCGATCATGCCTCCTGACATTCATTTGTGCTTCTGCAAGTATTTTACAACGAACAGGGCGCGCGTGTCAATCAATCCATTGACAAAAACACGTCCGTGGGGCATAATTATTGAATACGGAGGCGATCTTTATGGGCTGGCAGGACAGAACCGTGCGCCTGATTGGCGAGGAAGCGGCGGAACGGCTGAACCGCGCGCGCGTGGCCGTGTTCGGCGTGGGCGGCGTGGGCTCCTTTGTGGCGGAGGCGCTTGTGCGCGCGGGCGTGGGCACGCTTCTGTTTGTGGACGGCGACCGCGTGGAGGAATCGAACCTCAACCGGCAGCTGATCGCCACGCGCGCGAATCTGGGCACGCCCAAGGCGGAGGCCGCGCGGGCGCGCGCGCTTTCCATCAATCCGGACGCGGACATTACCGCGCTCAACCTGTTCTATGATGAATCCACCGCCGACCAGATCGACCTTTGCCAATACGATTTCGTGGCCGACTGCATCGACTCGGTGCCGTCCAAGCTGCTTTTAATTGAGCGCGCGAAGAGCGCAGGCTGCCGTGTGGTGTGCGCCATGGGCGCGGGCAACAAGCTCGACCCCACCGCGTTTGAAGTTGCCGACATTGAAAAAACGACCGTCTGCCCGCTGGCGCGCACGGTGCGGCAGCAGCTTCGAAAGCGCGGCGTGCGCGGCGTAAAGGCCGTGTTTTCCCGCGAGCTGCCCTATCGCGTCGCGCCCGGCGCGCCCGGCTCCATCTCGTTCGTGCCCGGCGCGGCGGGGCTGGCGCTGGCGGGCGAGATCATTCGCGAAATCGCGGAGGTTGAAAGCAAATGAGCGCAAAGCGAATCCTGCTCATCGGCTCCGGCGGCGCGGGAAAGAGCACGCTCGCCCGCAGGCTGGGCGAGCAGACCGGCCTGCCCGTCGTGCACTTGGACAGGCTGTTCTGGACGGGCGAATGGCAGCATTTAGATAAGGACGATTTCGACCGCGCGCTCGAAGCGGAGCTGGCGAAGCCCGAATGGATTCTTGACGGCAACTTCTCGCGCACGCTGCCGCGACGGCTGGAGGTCTGCGACCTCGTGCTGTATCTGGACTATCCGACCCGCGTGTGCCTGTGGGGCGCGATTCGCCGCATCCTCCGCTACCACGGCAAAACCCGTCCCGACATGGGCGAAAACTGCCCGGAGCGATTTGATCTGTCATTCCTCAAGTGGATATGCGCCTTCCGCCGCACAACCCGCCCCAAGCTGCTGGAAGCCATCCGCACATCCGGAAAGCCCTGCCGCGTCTTCACCTCCCGCCGCGAGGCGGAAGCGTTTCTGAAGAAAGCGGACGCGATTCTCGGATGAGGAGAACAACATGGAAAAGAAAGCAACGTATTCCGTATACGTACATCTGGAACAGGCGGGTGAGTGAACTGAACGCAGCCTGCGGCGACATTCTGGCAGAGCTGGACGAGCGGGAGCAATAAGCAACGATTTTCATTTGACCAAATATTTTCGGCATAGCCGGTTTCAGCTATGCCGAATTTAATTTCTATAAGCACTGAGCGGTCAGGCAAGGAAGCCCTGAATAATTTTTTCCTCTGCCTCCTGCTCGGTCAGGCCAAGCGTGCGCAGCTTCAGAATCTGCTCGCCGGCGATTTTGCCGATAGCGGCCTCGTGAATCAGCGCCGCGTCGGGGTGGTTGGCGCTGAGCTTCGGGGACGCGTCCACGCGCGCGCCGCCGTCGATAATCGCGTCGCACTCGGTATGGCCGGTGCACGGCGCGTTGCCCTCCACGACGGAGATGTAATTCTGGCGCGAATGTTCCCGCGCCACGGAGCGCGACACCACGTCCGCGCCGGAGCCCGCGCCGTTCAGCGCCACGCGGAAATTCGTCTCCGCGAACTGCTCTCCATCCGTGTAGATGCGCTCGCGGATGATCAGCTTCGCGTTCTCGCCCAGCACGGCGGAGGTCGTGCGCACGGTGTGATCCACGCCGCCGATCTGCGCGGTATCCATCGTGAGCACCGCGTCCTTTTCAAGCGTCGCCTCAGTCACGGGGTCGATGGAGCGCAGTCCCTCGCCCTTGCCGGTGCCGATATGCTTTTCCAGATACAGCACATGCGCGCCCTCTTCGAGGAAGAAGCGGTGAATGCCGTTGTGCCGCGCCGGTTCGCCGGTTTCGGTATGCACGCCGCAGCCCGCCACGATGGTCACGTCCGCGCCCGCGCCGACGAAGAAATCGTTGTACACAAGGTCGTTCACGTCGCCGTGGGTCACGCAGGCGGGAATGGACACGCGCTCGCCCTTTGTGCCGGGCCTGATGTGAATTTCAAGGCCGGGGTTATCCGTCTTGGAGTCGATGCGGATGTTTTCGCTCGACTGCCTGCCCGCGCAGGTTCCGTCCACGCGAAGGTTATACGCGCCGTCGAACGAGCCCTTGAAGTCGGAAATGCGTTCCAGCAAATCCTTCGTAATCTCATTCATTGAAACGCCGCCTCCCCCTTCACGCAGGCTCTGCCCGCGTCGCCGGACGCAAGCAGATAGTCCACCATTTCCTCGCCCGGCCCCTGCCGGGTCACGCGGCCGCCGGACAGCAGCACGATTTCATCGGCAATGCGCAGAATGCGCTCCTGATGGGACACGATCACAAGGCTGCCCGTCATGTTCTGGCGAATGGACGTAAACGTCTTAATCAGCCCGGCGAACGACCACAGGTCGATTCCGGCCTCCGGCTCGTCGAACACGGACAGCTTCGCCCGGCGCGCAAGCACCGTGGCAATTTCGATGCGCTTCATCTCGCCGCCGGACAGCGTGGCGTTTACCTCCCTGTCCAGATAATCGCGCGCACACAGGCCGACGCTGGCCAGATATTCGCACATTTGCCCATAGCTCATCTGCGCGCCTGCGGCGGTTTCCAGCAGCATGCGCACCGTAAGCCCCTTGAACCGAACCGGCTGCTGAAACGCGTAGCCGATGCCCAGCCGGGCGCGCCCGGTCACGTCAAGGCCGGTAATGTCCTTGCCGTCCATCCATATGCGTCCGCTGTCCGGCTGGTTAATGCCGGCGATCAGCCGCGCGATGGTGGTCTTGCCGCCGCCGTTGGGGCCGGTGATCACCACCAGCTTTTTATCGGGAACCGTAAGGCTCACGTCCTCCAGCACCTCTCGGCCGTCGGGCGTGTGCCATGAAATGTGATCAAGCTTCAGCATGGCTTCCTAACACCTCTTTGGTAGCGCGCCCCGTTTCACGAGGCGCCGCCAGAGAATTCCATGCGCAGCGCTGTTTTTCCTGTCAAAACCGCGCCGCGCACCAGAAAATAACATCTCCGAAAAAGGCCCGGCTTATTCCTCGAAGAATTTGGCCTCCAGCATGCCGCAAAGCGCATGATAGACGGGCAGATGGTATTCCTGCACATCCGCCGGACAGCCGCCCGGCACGACGACGCACGCGTCGCACGCCTCCTTCAGCTTTCCGCCGCTGCCGCCCGCCAGCCCCAGCGTTTTCAGGCCGAGCTGCTTTGCCGCTTCCACGGCGCGAAGCACGTTTTTCGCGTTTCCGCTGGTGGAAATTCCCAGAAGCACGTCGCCGGGACGGCCATAGCCCGCCGCCTGCTGCGCGTAGACGTATTCGGGATTCACGTCGTTATTGAACGCGGACGAAAGCGCCGCGTGCCCCGTGAGCGCAATCGCCGGGAGCGCGCCCTGAAGCTGCGCGCACGCGCCGCCCTCGCGCCGCGGCCGCTTCAGCCAGAAGCCCTTCATCAGCTCGCCCACGATGTGCTCGCAGTCCGCGCAGCTTCCACCGTTTCCGCACAGAAGCAGCTTGCCGCCGCCCATGTAGCAGTCGCGAAGCATCCGATACGCGTCCATCACCTGCGCGCGAACGCCCTCCAGCGCGGGATATTTCTCAAACAGACGCTCGCAGCGCGCGAGCACGCGCGGATCCGTTTCCTCGGCCTCATACATTGGATCGATGTCCAGCGCGTACAGCGCCGTCATGACGCTGGCCAGATCGCCGATGGCCTCGCCGGTCTCGGCGGGGCGCACCTGCACCGCGCTCAGCGAATAGGGAATGCACTCCCTGCGCATTTCCTCCTCCATGGCGGGTCGCAGAAGCGCCTCCGCGCGCGCGAAGATGCTGCCGATCACGACGACCTCCGGGTTAAACGCGTCCACCAGCAGCGAAACACCCCTGCCCAGCATGCGCCCGATCGACGCGTAGAACGCCCGCGCGTCCGCGTTTCCGGCGCGCGCATAGTCGGCCATCAGCTTCGCGTCCACTTCCTCGATTGTATGTCCGTCCAGAATCCATTGCGGCACACGGTCTTCCTCCGTGAGCTTCCGCGTGAGCGCCTGCGCCTGACGGCCAATGCCGCCGCCGCTGGTGAAGCCCTCAAACGAGCCGGCCTTCCCGAAGCCGATCGGGCCGTCCTCCGCAAGCCGCAGATGCCCGATTTCGCCGCCCATGTCCGAAGCGCCGCGCATGAGCCGTCCCTCCGCGATCACACCGCCGCCCATGCCGGTGCCCATCGTGAGGAAAATCATGTTCTCCGCCCCGCGCCCCGCGCCCAGCTTCCATTCCACAAGCGCGCAGGCGTTGGCGTCGTTCTGTAAAAACGCGCGCACGCCGAAGCGCTTCTCAAGCCTTTCCACCAGCGGCACGTTCACCCAGCCGGGCAGATTCGGCGGCGCGAGCACAAGCCCCCGCCGGCTGTCCAAAGGCCCGCCGCAGCTGACGCCGATGGCCTCCACGTCGGCGCTCTTCATGCCGTTGCGCCCTAAAACCTCGTCCACCGCCGTAAAAATGCGCCCCAGCATATCCTCGCAGCCCCGCTCCGCCAAGGAAGCAAACCGCAGCTTGTCCAAAATATGAATCCCGCGATCCACACTCGCCAGCACAACCGCGCACTTGGTTCCCCCAATGTCCAATCCAATAAACCGTTTCATCCACAATATCCTCCCATCCGTCCTCTAT
>CAVERI010000005.1:0-10246 GCA_963618055.1 bacterium
TATAGCTCAGTTGGTTAGAGTGCCAGGTTGTGGCCCTGGAGGTCGTGGGTTCGAGACCCACTATTCACCCTCTTTCTTTTCCTATAATGCGCTGGGGTGTAGCCAAGCGGTTAAGGCACGGGGCTTTGACTCCCGCATTCGCTGGTTCGATCCCAGCCACCCCAGGACTTGATTCATTAGCTCAGTCGGTAGAGCACCTGACTTTTAATCAGGGTGTCCGGGGTTCGAATCCCCGATGAGTCATACGTGACGGCAACAAATAGTTGTCGTCCGTTTTGTTTTTTGGCAAATTTCGAAAGCGGCTTCCTCTCCTTTGAAGGTTGGAGGAAGCCGCTTTTGCGCTTCTCGCGTCAGTCCAGCAGGCTCGTTGGAAGCTCACCGGTGAGCGTGATCAGCGAAACGCGCGGGGGATTCAGCAGGCGGAAGCCGAGAAGCGTGGAGCCGTTGGTGCCAAGGCCGGGCGTCACGTACACGATGGTGCTTCCGACGGTGCGCTGCCCCTCCACATACGTCTGATCCGGGAACCAGCCGTAACGCGGAAGCGTGCGGGAATTGATGTACAGCGCGCCGAGGGGCGGTATTTTCCATTCGCCGCCGCAGTAATGGCCGCCGAGAACCAGATCGGGCGAGAGGAAGTAGCTCTTCATATCCTGTGCCGACAGCGCCTTCTGCGAATCCAGCAGCTGGGAATCGGTGGGCACCTCGTGCGCAAGCATGAGAATCAGATCCTGCGACGACACGGAGGAAATCAGCGCCGCCGACTTGCTCATGACGTTCATCCGGTAGTTGGTGAAGGGAAGGGACACGTAGCTTTCCTCAATGCCGATCAGCATACTGTCCGTTTCCTGCTCAACCTCATCCTTGAGGTTTTCGAGTGTCTCGGTGACGTTCAGGTTTAAAAGCGTATCCGGAAGCAGCCAAAGTGTGGAGGAGCCCTTTGTGATGCGCTGCGGGCTGTCCACATAGATGGCGCCGCGCTCAATCGCGCCCAGCACCCAGTCGCTTAGTACCATCTGATTGAGCGTCATCGTGCCCAGCGAGTTGTCGCGTGCCTCCGTGCGCAGGGGCGCGGGGTCGCTGTCTCCGGCAATGAAGTAGATGGGCTTGCGCGTGCCGAGCGCCTCAATCAGGTCATAAAGCGGCTGCGGGTCGCCGCTTTTGCCGACCATGTCACCGGTCAGAACCACGGCGTTATAGGACAGATTGTCGATCACGCGCATCAGCGTGGACTGCTCCTCGCCGAAGTTTTTTCCGGCAAGGTCGGAGATGTGCAAAATGCGGTAGCCCTCGAAATCGGCAGGCAGTCCGGTGACGATGATCGACTCGTTGGCAACCTTTACCGAATGCCCGTTAAAGGCCAAGAGAACCACGATCAGCGCCGCCAGCAGAAGCGCCATGAAGCCGACGAAGGTGAGCCTGTGCCGTCCCAAATGGAACTCGCGGTCGGGGCCGCGGTCATCGGTGCGCGTGGTATAGCGGTTGACGGCGAGAACGACGTACTTTATGGCTGAAAATATGGATTGAAAGAAGGAGCGCTTTTTGGCGGCCTTCCGTTTTTTCTTCTTGGCCTTTCGGCGTTTCATGTCTTCAGGCATGCGGACAAATCCTTTCCCTGTGATCGTAGATTTCTATTATAAATCGAATTGGCGAAATCGGCAAGATGTGCTATAATAAAATCACATTGCGAATGTTAGGCGGTAGGCAAAATGGCGAAGAGCAAAACGATGTACGTATGCGGCGAATGCGGCTACACGACTCCCAAGTGGCTGGGCAAATGCCCGGACTGCGGAAAATGGAACACCTTTGCCGAGGAGGTTCAGCAGCCGGAGGTAGAGGAGAAAAAGCTGAAGCGCGCGCCGGGACGCGGCGGCATGGCGCTTCCGATCGGCGAGATTCCCGACGAGGCGGCCGCACGCATGTCCAGCGGCATCGGCGAACTGGATCGCGTGCTGGGCGGCGGCGTGGTGGAGGGCAGCATGGTGCTGGTCGGCGGTGACCCCGGCATCGGCAAGAGCACGCTGCTTACGCAGCTCTCGGCGAATCTTTCCGCCCGGGGCGACAAGGTGCTGTATGTGTCCGGCGAGGAATCGATGCGGCAGATCAAGCTGCGCGCTACGCGGCTGGGCGCGGACGGCAGCGGCTTTTATGTGCTGGCGGAAAACGACGTGTCCATCATTGAGGAGCGCATGCTGGCCATTCAGCCGCGCGCCATGGTGATCGACTCGATTCAGACGATGTACCGAACGGATATTTCCTCCGCGCCGGGCAGCGTGTCGCAGGTGCGGGAATGCGCGGCGCACATCATGCGTCTCGCGAAGATGAACGACTGCGCCGTGTTCCTCGTGGGACACGTGACGAAGGAGGGCGCGATTGCCGGGCCGCGCGTGCTGGAGCATATGGTGGACGCGGTTTTGTACTTCGAGGGCGACCGGTCGAGCCAGTATCGTCTGCTGCGCGCGGTGAAGAACCGCTTCGGCTCCGTGAACGAGCTGGGCATGTTCGAGATGACGGGCGAGGGTATGCGCGAGGTAACGAACGCGTCCGAGACGCTTCTGTCCGAGCGCGCGCACGACGCGAGCGGCTGCGTTGTGATGTGCGCGATGGAGGGCACGCGCCCGCTTCTGACCGACGTGCAGGCGCTGGTCACGCCCACGGTGTTCGGCAATCCCCGGCGCATGTCCAGCGGCATAGAGGTGGGCAGGCTGTTCCTTCTGCTGGCGGTGCTGGAAAAGCGCGCGGCGCTTACCTTATATAATCAGGACGTGTACATCAACATCGCGGGCGGTATGACGCTTACGGAACCGGCGGCCGATCTGGCCGTGTGTGCCGCGGTGGCGTCGTCCTCCCGAAACATGATGCTCGGGCCTGACTGGGCAGTCATGGGCGAGGTGGGGCTGGCGGGCGAGCTGCGCGCCGTGCCGCACGCGGAGCGGCGGCTTTCCGAGTGCATGCGGCTGGGCTTTCAGAACGTCATTCTGCCCAAATCGAACCTGCGCGGCATCCGCGTGCCGGAGGGCATGAACGCCATCGGCGCGGAAACCCTGTTCGACGCGCTGAAGCTGCTGGGAATCTATAACAATCCCACCCGCGCGCGTTCATAATTTTGAGAACGCTGGGCACACTTACCTCCGTCGGATTTTGCCGAAGGAGGTTTTTTATGAAAAGGTTATGGGCGATTCTGGCGGTTTGCGCGCTGGTGCTGGCGTGCGTGACCGGCTGCATGCAGTCGGCGACGAAGGACGAGGCGAAGGAGGAGGCGAAAACGCCGCAGCTTCCGGAAAAGCTGAAGCTGGACGAAAACGGCGTGCCGGTGCTGAACGTGTATGACATAAGCGACGAGCGCACGATGCAGATGGACATCGAAAGCTACCTGGAGGGCGTGCTCGCGGGTGAAATGCGCTCCGACTGGCCGGAGGAGGCGCTGAAGGCGCAGGCGATTCTGGCGCGCACGTTCGTGCTCAAGTTTGTGGAAACCAAGGATTCCATGTATGAGAACGCGGACATTTCCACCGATGTGACCGAGGCGCAGGCCTACGCGCCCAAGCTGGTGGACGATCGAATCCGCGCGGCGGTGGCGGCCACGCGCGGCGAAATCGTGAGCTACGACGGCGAAATTGCCAACACGTGGTTCCACGCGCATTCCGGCGGAAAGACGGAGCTGCCTACGGTAAGTCTGGACTACAAGGAAAACCCGCCGTACACCGAGAGCGTGGACGGCATGGAATCCGAGGAAGCGCCGGACAGCGTGAAGGAATGGAAGGCGACGTTCACCCGCGACGAGATTCGCAAAGCGATGAAGGAAGCGGGCGTGCCGGTTGAAACCGTGCAGACGGTGGCTGTGGGCGACACCGGCGAGTCCGGCCGCGCGCAGACGCTGGAAATCGGCGGAAAGACGGTCAGCGCCGCGACGCTGCGCATCCGTCTAGGCTCGGACAAGCTCAAGTCCACCCTGATCACCGATATTTCACAGGAGGGCGACGAAATCACCTTTACCGGCAGGGGCTACGGTCACGGCGTGGGCATGCCTCAGTGGGGCGCATACGCCATGGCAAAGGACGGACAGGATGCGAAGCAGATCATCGACCACTACTATAAAGATGTAGAAATTTCAAAGCTGTGGTCGTAGTGCGTCAGACGATTCGCTGAAGGATTTTCCTATAGACAGGAAGCATTGCGGGCTCCGCGACGAAATCCGCGAGCTTATTTATAGGAAGCCACCGGACGGCGCGGTTTTCGTCCGCCTTGCTCTGAAGCGCGTCGCGGTCGTCGCCGACGAAGGCGTAGGTCAGGTTCAGGTGCAAATGGCAGGGAACGAAGCGCCCGCGCTTGACGTGGGAGGGCACGTCCAGAATCTCCAGCGAAATTGCGCCGGTCTGGATGGGCGTAAGATGCTCAATGCGCGTTTCCTCCTGCGCTTCGCGCCGCGCGACGGCGAGCAGGTCGTCTTCGCCGTCGGCGTGTCCGCCCGTCCACGCCCAAGTACCGTAGATGTTGTGATACGCCATCAGCACATGCGTGCGCGCGGGGTTTACCACCATCGCGGAGGCCGTCATGTGCAAAAGCGCGCTTTCGCGCGTAAGAATTTTCATGGGCATGCGCTCGGCTTCCTGAAGCATCAGCACATGGTCGACTTCCTCCTGCTCGCACAGCGGCTGGAAGTTCCTGAGATCATCAAGGTAATTCATACGGTTTCCTTTCGCGAAGGCCGTCCCGGCTTTGGGACGGCCAGTGTCGTTTGGATTGCTCAGCGGCTCGGCCATGCGCGGGGCTGCGGCCCGCAGGGGCGCGGCTCGCACGGCGGCCGACGGCGGCGAACGCAGTACAGCGCGTTGCCGTCGCAGTCCGTGCCCACAAAGCGAACGATAAATTCCTCACCGAAGGGCAGGGCGTCGTTCGCCCGGCAGGACGGCGCGGGCTCCGGAGTCGCCCACCATGGCAGTGGATACAGGGGCTTGCATGGATTCATGAAACGCATCTCCTTCCGGGGCTTTCGGGCCGGGTAAACGCCGAAAATTCCCGAAGAGCCCGCAGTATCCTATGCGGGAAGGAGCGCTTCTGACAAAGCCATTTCCCTATTCAGTATACATGCCGCGCGAGAGACTGTCAACGCAATTCGTGCGCCGGAATTTGAATGGGAATGCTTGACAATCCGCGCCTTGGGAGAATATAATACAGTAACAACATTTCTCCGAATTCCGACGCGAAGGTCGGAAACACGCGGATAAACATAGGACAGCAAAAAATAACGCAGGAGGGAATCATGGACATCTTTACCAAGTGCAGAGAATTCACCCGACCCGACGAAATCAAGAAAACCGGAAACTATCCCTATTTTCACGCGCTTGAATCCCGGCAGGACAAGGTTGTTATGATGGAAGGCAAGCGCCGCATCATGCTGGGAAGCAACAACTATCTGGGCTTGACGACGCATCCCGAGGTGATCGAGGCCGGCATCAAGGCGTTTGAACAGTACGGCTCCGGCTGCTCCGGCTCGCGCTTTTTGAACGGCACGCTGCAGATGCATTTGGAGCTTGAAAAGGAACTGGCCGAGTTCCTGCGCAAGGATGGCATTGTTACGTTCTCCACCGGCTTCCAGACGAATCTGGGTATTATTTCCTCAATCGTCGGCCACGGCGATTATGTGATCTGCGACGCGGAAAACCACGCGTCGATTTACGACGGCTGCCGCCTGAGCTACGGCCGCATGCTGACCTATCCGCACGCCGACATGGAGGCGCTGGAAAAGCAGCTGGCGAAGATTCCGGACAGCGCCGGACGGCTGATTGTGACCGACGGCGTGTTCTCGATGGGCGGTGACATTGCCAACCTGCCGGAAATCTGCCGGCTGGCGAAGAAGTACGGCGCGCGCGTGATGGTTGACGACGCGCACGCGCTGGGCGTAATCGGCGAGGGCGGCCGCGGCACCGCCAGCTATTATGGGCTGGAGGATCAGGTGGATATTTACATGGGCACGTTCTCCAAGTCTCTGGCGTCGCTGGGCGGCTACATGGCGGCTTCCAAGGAGGTTGTCAATTACGTCATGCACACGTCGCGCCCGTATATCTTCTGCGCGTCCATTCCGCCGGCCAACTGCGCGGTGGCGCTGGCTGCGCTTCGAATCATCAAGCGCGATCCGTCCATTGTGACGCGCCTGTCCGATCTGGCGGCATACGCGCGCAAGGGCTTCCATGCGCGCAGCATCCCGATTATCGACGCGGACACGCCGATCATCCCGATTTACACCTATTCGGAGGAAAACACGCTTCTGAAGGCGCGCGAGCTGTTCGAAGCGGGCGTATACGTGAATCCCGTGCTGCCGCCTGCCACGCAGCCCGGCAATTGCCTGCTGCGCACCAGCTATATGGCCACGCTGACGACCGAGCTGATCGACGAGGCGCTGGACATCTTCGAAAAGGTTCTGAAGAAGTAAAATGAGCAGGGTTGCGATTGTTACCGGCGCGGGCAGCGGAATCGGTTTTTCCGCGTCGAAGGCGCTTTCGCGGGACGGCTGGACGGTATACGATTTCAGCCGTACCGACCGCGCCGCGCCGAACGTAAGGCACATTGTCTGCGACATTTCGGATGAAGCGCAGGTGCGTGCGGCCGTTTCGCGCGTGGCAGAGGAGCAGGGGCGAATTGACCTTCTGCTCAACAACGCCGGGTTCGGCATATCGGGCGCGGTGGAGTTTACGCGCGCAGAGGAGGCGGAAAAGCTGGTTCGCGTGAACCTGTTTGGCGCGGACAACGTGACCCGCGCGGTGCTGGGCACGATGCGCGCGCAGCATGGCGGGCGGATTCTGTTTACCAGTTCCATTGCCGGGATTTTGCCCATTCCGTTTCAGGCGTGGTACTCGGTCACCAAGGCGGCGATCAACGCGTATGCGCTGGCGCTTCGAAACGAGGTCGCGCCGTTTGGCATTTCCGTGTGCGCGGTCATGCCGGGCGATATTCATACCGGCTTTACCGCGGCGCGCGAGAAGTCGGCCGCGGGCGACGATGTATACGGCGGCCGGATTGAGAAGGCGGTTTCCGCCATGGAAAAGGACGAGCGAAACGGCATGTCCCCGGACGTTGCGGGCGCGTACCTTGCGAAAATCGCGGGAAAGAAGCGCGTGAAGCCGCTGTACGCCATCGGCGCGCAGTATAAACTGGTCGCGGTGCTGGCAAAGCTGCTTCCCGCGCGGCTGACAAACTGGATTCTGGGTCGGCTGTACGGATAAAATTTGGAAAAATGCGTCATTTCTTCGCGAAAATTCGTCTAAGGTATGGACTTATGCGCATGATTGTGTTATACTATTTGTGATTATACAGCTTAACCGGGAAGGCGGTGTACCATGAGCGATCAAATGGGAGAGACCAGAAGTTTTGCGTTTCCCAGCGATACCCCTGACTCTGCGAGGGAAGTCATTCAGTACGTGTATGAGGCGTTGAAGGCGAAAGGGCATGATCCCATAATGCAGATGGTAGGGTACATCATCTCCGGCGATCCGACGTACATCACCAGCTACAACAACGCCCGGTCGCTGATTCGCCGCGTGGAGAGAGACGAAATCCTTGAGGAGTTCGTCCGGTTTTACGTGGAGGAGCACGAGAAAAAGCTCAAATAAGCCGGGCGCGGGCACGTTGAATGAAACGACTCGGCAGCGCGTTTGCCGGGTCTTTTTTCGGGAGGCGGCATGGTCAAGCGAGTTTTGGCGCTGGACGTGGGCGAAAGGCGCATCGGCGTGGCGGTGAGTGACCTTTTGGGCATCACCGCGCAGGGCGTGGAGACCATCTTCACCGAAGGGCTCGAGCGCGACCTGAAGCGCGTCGGCGAACTGGCGCGGCAATATGAAACGGATCAGCTTCTGCTTGGGCTTCCCATGCGCATGAGCGGCGAGGAGGGTTTGCAGGCCGGGCGCGTTCGCGCGTTCGCGGAGCGGCTTTCCGAAATAGGGCTTCAGGTGCGCTTTCAGGACGAGCGGCTGACGTCCGTCAGCGCCGAGCGCGTGCTGATTGACGCGGGCGTGAGCCGGAAGGGTCGAAAGCAGGTTATCGATAAAATGGCCGCCGTCTGCATTCTTCAGGCGTTTCTGGACGCGGGCGGCTGGCGCGAAATGGGTCAATCGAACCGGGAAACCGGCGAAAGAGAGGTATATAGGCTGATGGACGGATACATGGAAGAGGACAACATTGTTGAGCTGATTGACGACGAGGGCAACGAGCTCAGGTTTCAGCACCTGATGACGCTGGAATGGAACGGAAACAGCTACGTGATTCTCGCGCCCGCCGAGGAAATGGAAGACATTGGCGAGGACGAGGCCGTGGTTCTGCGCATCGATCAGGACGACGAGGGCAACGATGTGTACGCCTCCATCGAGGACGAAGGCGAGATGGAAAGCGTGTTCAACCGCTATCTCGAAATTGCCGAGGCAGATGAGGACGACGAGGAAGCCGAGTACGCCGAAGCGGAGGACGACGAGGACGACGACAAGTAAGCGAAACTTAATTTGCGTTTTGAACGCGAATGTGATATGCTTACAGGCAATCAAAGGCTGTGAAAGGGAAAAGTAGCCGGACGGAACCGTTCGCAAGAGAAGCCGCGCCATCGGCTGGAAGCGCGGCGGACGGAAAACCGGGGAAGTTCACCCGTGAGCCTTCGCGCTGAACGATTCAGTAGGCGCGAACGGAGTCATTCCCGTTACAAGAATGTGAGGCCGGTTCGCTGCGACCGGTGAATCGGGTGGTACCGCGAGCCTTGCTTCGCCCCTGCTTCGGCAGGGGTTTTTTATGTTTGAAACCAGATGGAGAGGGAGAAGAGCCATGCGGGAAAAAATTAACGAGATTCTGGAAAGAACACTGGAGGAGCTGAAAAACGCGAATGATTCCCAGTCGCTGGACGCCGTGCGCGTGCGCGTGCTCGGCAAAAAGGGCGAGCTGACAGGCATTCTGCGCGGCATGGGTCAGGTGGCCGCGGACATGCGTCCGAAAATCGGCCAGTGGGTGAACGAAGCCCGTGAAAGGCTGGAGGAGGCCATCAGCGAAGCGCAGAAGAAAATCGCCGAGCGCGAGCTTGAAAAGCGCTTGGAGGATGAAAAGGTTGACGTGACGATGCCCGTGGAGGGTCGTTCGGCGGGCAGCCTGCATCCAATGTCGATTGTGCTGGAGCAGCTGCTGGACATTTTCACCGGCATGGGCTTCGAAGCCGTCGAGGGGCCGGAGGTTGAGCTGGATCACTACAACTTCGAATTGATGAACATTCCCAAGAACCATCCGGCGCGCGACGCGCAGGATACCTTCTATATTGACGACAACGTGGTGCTGCGCACGCACACCTCACCCGTTCAGGCGCGCATCATGACCACGCGCAAGCCGCCCATCCGCATCGTCAGCTTTGGCCGCGTGTACCGCGCCGACGAGGCGGACGCGACGCACAGCCCCGTGTTCCACCAGATGGAGGGTCTTGTGATCGACGAGAATATCTCCATGGGCGACCTGAAGGGCACGCTGGATACGTTTGCGCGCCGTCTGTACGGCGAGGGCGTGACGACGCGCTTCCGCCCGAGCTTCTTCCCGTTCACGGAGCCGTCCGCCGAGGTCGATCTGACGTGCGCGGCCTGCCGCGGCAAGGGCTGCCGCATCTGCAAGGACACCGGCTGGATCGAGGTTCTGGGCAGCGGCATGGTGAACCCGAAGGTGCTGGAAATGTGCGGCATCGACAGCAGGAAGTATTCCGGCTTCGCGTTCGGCATGGGCGTGGAAAGACTGTCCAACCTGAAGTACAACGTGCCGGATATGCGCTATCTGTATGAGAACGACGTTCGTTTCCTCAAGCAGTTCAGGGGTTAAGGAGGGCATAGACGATGAAAGCACCGATGAAATGGCTGAATGAATACACGAAAATCGACATGCCCGCCGAGGAATACGCGCGCCGCATGATTATGACCGGCACCGCCGTAGAGGGCTGGGAGAACACCGCGAGGTTCACGAACGTCGTGGTCGGCCGCGTGGAAACCTGCGAGATGCACCCTGACAGCGACCATCTGCACATCTGCACCGTGAACGTCGGCAAGGACGAGCCGCTGCAGATCGTCTGCGGCGCGCCGAACGTGCACGCGGGCGCGCTGGTATGCTGCGCGCTGGAGGGCGCGGAGCTGCCCGGCGGCGTGAAGATCAAGCATGGCAAGATTCGCGGCGTGGAATCCTGCGGCATGCTGTGCTCCGGCCCCGAGCTGGACGTGCCGGACACGCTGTATCCGCATTGCGG
>CAVERI010000005.1:10481-66638 GCA_963618055.1 bacterium
CGCGTGGAGGACGAGGCCAACTGCCCGCGCTACTGCGCCCGAATCATCACGAACGTGAAGATCGGCCCGTCGCCCAAGTGGATGCGCGAGTATCTGTACGGCGCGGGCGTGCGCTCAATCAACAACATCGTGGACATAACCAACTTCGTGATGCTGGAAACCGGCCATCCGATGCACGCGTTCGACCTGAGCAAGGTGCGCGAGCAGACGATCGTCGTGCGCCGCGCGCATGAGGGCGAGACGCTGACGACGCTGGACGGCAAGACGCACACGCTCACGCCGGAAATGCTGGTCATTGCCGACAACGAGCGCGCGACGGGTCTGGCGGGCATCATGGGCGGCGAGGAAAGCGAAATCGTGAACGACACAGCGTCGGTGCTCTTCGAGTGCGCGGCGTTCGAGCGCGGCAACAATCGCGTGACCGCCCGGTCGCTGGGCATCCGCACGGAGTCCTCCGGCCGCTTTGAGAAGGGCGTATGCGCGGAGACGTGCATGGAAGCGCTGGATCGCGCCTGCATGCTGGTGACGATGCTCGGCTGCGGCGACGTTGTGCCCGTGGCGTATGACAACTATCCGCATCCCGCCGGGAAGAAGATCGTGAAGGCCGACGCGAACCGCATCCGCCGCCGCATCGGCGTGGACGTGAGCAATGAAAGGATGGAGGACATCCTGCTCAGCCTGAACATCGACACCGTGATGGACGGCGATCAGCTGACGTGCGAGATTCCGCCGTACCGCGTGGATATCGACGGCGAAGCCGACCTGAGCGAGGAAGTGCTGCGCATGTACGGCTACGAGCACATTCCCTCCACGCTGATGACCGGCGTGACCATGCCCGGCCACCGCAACGAAAAGCAGGCGTTCGCCACCGGCGTGAAGCGCATGCTGGTAGGCATGGGCTTCTACGAGGCGCAGACGTTCTCGTTCATTTCGCCCAAGTGGGTGGAAAAGCTCGGGCTGGAAGCGGGCGACGGCAGGCTGGATCCCGTCGTGATTCGCAACCCGCTGGGCGAGGATACGAGCGTCATGCGCACGACGCTGGCGCCCTCCATGCTGAACGCGCTGGCGCTCAACATGAACCGCGGCAATGCCGAGGCGAAGCTGATGGAGCTTGCGCCGGTGTTCATCAAGGCGGAGGGCGCGGGCGAGCTGCCCGGCGAGCATCCGTCGCTGGTGATCGGCATGTACGGCGAGAACGTGGACTTTTTCGCGCTCAAGCGCGTCGTGATGTGCCTGTGCCAGCGCTACGGCCTTGTGCCGGACGTGGAGGCAGGCGGCGACGGCTACTATCATCCCGGCCGCAAGGCGACGCTTACCCTGCGCGGCGGCAGCGTGAAGCTGGGTCAGATGGGCGAGATTCACCCGAAGACCGCCGAGAAGTTCGAAATCACCGGCCGCGCGTACCTTGCGGAAATCGACGCTGCGGCGCTCAAGACCTGCGCGCTGCCGATTCCGGCGGTGAAGCCGCTGCCCAAGTTCCCGGCCGTCAGCCGCGACATCGCGCTGGTGGTAAACGAGGAGGTTGGCGCGGGCACGCTGCTTGCCTGCATCGAGAAGGCCGCAGGCAGGCTGTGCGAGGACGTGAAGCTGTTCGACGTGTACCGCGGCGAGCGCCTTGGCAGGGGCAAAAAGTCGCTGGCGTTCTCCGTTTCCTTCCGCGCGCCCGATCACACGCTCACCGAGGCGGAGATCACGGCCGCGATGGACAAGATTCTCAAGAACGCCCAGAAGAGCTGCGGCGCGGAGATTCGCGCGTAAAACCGCATAAAAACGGAGCGTTCCTGCGGAAAACCGTGGGAACGCTCCGTTTTTTATGATGCGCCTGTCAAGGCGAATTACACGTTTTATTATAAGCATTCTGCGAATCATCCGTTGAACGCGGCGTTTTTCGTTTTCAGCTTGAAGATCATATCCGAGGGATATCCGCACTTCTTTTTCCATCTGCCTGCAAAAAACATAATGACGGATATAATCATGCCTAAGCTCCAGCCCAACGGCCAAGCAAAGAAGATTCCCTCGTATCCGAAGAGCTTCCCTAAAATGAAAGCGCCGACGACCCTTACAACAAGGTCAACGGACGTTCCCAAGGTGAAGCCGAGCATGTCGGTCGAACCCTTCAGGATTCCGTCAAGAGGTATTTTTACGGCAATGAAGGCAAAGAACGGAACCACGCAGCTGATAAATAATTTACCGGAATTGATAATCAGCTCCACATTCGCATCCTCCTTATCGGACAGGAAGATTTCGACCCAGAACTCCTTAAAGGGAAGAATCATGATCGTAGCCAATACGCAGAAGATCAGGCACAGCAGGAATGTTGAAAAATATCCTTCCGCCAGCCTGCCATGCTTCCGTGCGCCTACATTTTGGGAGACGAAATTGGACAAGGCATTGCACAAAACCGTAAAGATATTGATGGCAATATAGCATATCTTATATGCCGCCGAATATCCTCCGGCTACATAATTTCCTCCGATCGACGTCAGGATTCCGGTTATTAAAACTCCTCCCACAGAGATAAACAAGCCCTGTAAAATACTGGGGATCGCGATGGAAAGGATTTCTTTGAAAATCTGCTTGTCAAATCCCTTTACCTTTTCGTCGTCCAGTTTATCAATGCTTTTCACCAGCACAAGCAAAGAAAGGATCGCCGCAATCCCCTCGGAAATGATCGTACCCAAGGCCAAGCCCGCGCTGCCCAACTTGATCGGAACAACGAACAACAGATCCAAGCCGACGTTTAAAATCGTTGAGAAGATCAGGAAATACAAGGGGGTTTTTGAGTTTCCGAACGATTGGAACATATACATTGAATAATTGTAGATAAACAAAAAGACAACGCCCGCAATGTAGATCAACATATAGTTCATTGCTTCGCGAAAACATCCTTCGCCACCATTCGTGTTGATCATTCCTTTGAGCAAGGGACGAATAAACGCCAAGCCGAGTATCGTTGTTATCAAGCCTAACGCCAATGTGCCGATCAACCCTATTTTATAGGTTTTCTTCACGGACGTGTAATTTTTCGCACCGAAATATTTGGCGCATACAACACCGCAGCCTACGCCGAAGCCAACCGCGATATCCAAAAATACGACCGTGATCGGATACACAATGCCGACCGCGTCAAAGCTGTCAACGGATTCGATAAAATGTCCGGCAATAAAATTATCCGCCAGATTATATAGCTGCTGCAAGGTAACGGATAGGATCATGGGAACTGAAAACAGCAGCAGAGTTAAAAAGGAATTGCCAACGGTCATGTCCTTTGTCTTCATATATTTGCACCTTCAATAAAAGATATGTATCAGCGGAGTGCCTTGTACACTTTTTGTCACACCTTTATTGCGACGGGGCAAATACTACGTTCACGCTGCCGCCTCCGTACCGAATAGCAAATCATGCCCGGAATTATAGCACTCAACAAGAGAAAAAACAAGTAGTTCCAAAAAATTCAAAAACAAGCAGTTCGGCAAAATTCATCGCCGAAAAATTTGAGAAGGCTGGGAATTTCAGCAGACAAGGCATACCCGTGGGATAATTCCGAATGCGCGGCAGCGTGTAAGGGCGGCTCTCGTTGGCGGGAGTCTCCTGCTCCATGGGATAAAAGGGCGCTTCCGCGGAAATATGCGAAAGCGCCGGAGGGGCAGCTTACTTGAGGTCGCGGGGATCGATGTTGTCCATATCGTCGAATTCCTGATTTTCGCCGCACATGCCCCAGATGAAGGCGTAGTTGCTGGTAGCAACGCCGCAATGGATCGACCACGAGGGGGAGATAACCGCCTGCTCGTTGTGCATGACGATGTGGCGGGTTTCCTGCGGCTGACCCATCATGTGGAACACGATGTTGTCGTTCAGGTTGAAGTAGAAGTAGACCTCCATGCGGCGCTCGTGCGTGTGGCAGGGCATGGAATTCCAGTTGCTGCCGGGCTCCAGCTCGGTCAGCCCCATGCACAGCTGGCAGGTTTTGAGAACCGAGGGATGAATGTACTGGTTGATCACGCGCTTGTTGCACTGCTCAACCGTGCCCAGCGGGCGCTTCGCGGCCTGCGCAATGTTGATCTTCACGGTGGGGTAGGTGGTGTGCGCCGGGCAGGAGTTGATGTAGAACTTGGCGGGGTTCGCCTTGTCGCAGCTTTCGAACTTCAGCTCCTTCGCGCCCATGCCGACGTACAGGCCGTCGCGGGGCAGAAGGTCGTACACCTCGCCGTCCACGAGCACGCGGCCCGCGCCGCCCACGTTGATTACGCCCAGCTCGCGGCGCTCAAGGAAGTATTCGCTGGCAAGCGCCTTGCCGCCGGTCAGCTCCACCTGCTTTTCCACCGGCATGACGCCGCCGGCGATGATGCGGTCGAAATGGCTGTAGGTAAGCAGGGCTTCGTCGGCCTCAAACACCTTTTCGATCAGGTAGTCGCTGCGCAGACGCTCGGTCGTATAGTGCTTCGCGTCATCGGGATGGCTGGGATAACGGATTTCAAGCTTCATATGATTGTCCTCCTCTGAATGATTTATCGCTGCACGCGGCCGCTGCCGCTGCCCTTCATCAGGGCTTCCACTTCTTTCGCGCTCACGCGGTTGTAGTCGCCGGGAATGCTGTGTTTGAGGCACGAGGCCGCCACGGCGAATTCCAGCGCGGACTGATCGTCCGAATAGGTGTTCAGGCCGTAGATCAGGCCGCCGGAGAAGCTGTCGCCGCCGCCGACGCGGTCGACGATGTGGGTAATCTGATATTTGCGGGAAAGCAGGAATTCCCTGCCGTTGTACAGGCAGGCGCTCCAGTCGTTATGGCTGGCGGACTTGCTCTCGCGCAGTGTGATGGCCACGCGGCTCACGTTCGGGTACGCCTTCATGACGGCCTTGGCGATGCTTTCGTATACGCCGGTATCGATCTTGCCCTCTTCGACGCTCGCGGCGCTTTCGGCGGAGATGCCCAGCGCCTTCTGCACGTCTTCCTCGTTGGCAATAACCACGTCCACATACTTGACGATCTCCGGCATGACCTCGCTGGCGGTCTTGCCGTACTTCCAGAGGTTCTTGCGATAGTTGAGGTCACAGCTCACGGTAAGGCCGAGCGCCTTCGCGGCCTTTACGCTCTCAATGGCCAGCAGGCGCGCGCCGTCGGAAATGGCGGGGGTGATGCCGGTGATGTGGAACCACGCAGCGCCCGCAAAGACCTTTTTCCAGTCGATGTCGCCGGGCTTGGCCTCGGCAATGGCGCTGCCCGCGCGGTCGTAAATGACCTTGCTGGGGCGCTGCACCGCGCCGCTTTCCACGAAATAGATGCCCATGCGGCCGGCGGTGTAAACGATGTCGCGCGTATCCACGCCGAAGCCGCGCAGCTCGCGCGCGCAGGCATGGCCGACGTCGTTGTCGGGCAGAACGGTTACATAGGAAACGTCCATGCCGTAGTTCGCGCAGCTGACCGCGACATTGGCCTCGCCGCCGCCGAACGTGGCTTCAAGGGTTGGAGACTGAAAAAGGCGTTCAAACCCGGGACTCTTCAGTCGCAGCATGATTTCGCCGAAGGTAACGATTCTTGCACTCATGACGGTATCCTTCCTTCTGAGGTGATTGGGTCAGGCTCCCTTCTATTGTATCACTTCCTGCGAGGCGGCGCAAGTATAGAATTGTTGCGTCCGCATACAGTGGGGGAGGAGGCGGTGCGTTTGAAACGGACTTTTCTTTTGATGGCGGCGGCTCTGTGTCTGCTGACTTCGATCGCGAACGCGGAAGCGCCGCGGACGGGCGCGCGCTCCGCCATTCTGCTGGAAGCGGAAACCGGGCGCGTGCTGTTTGAAAGGAACGCCGACGAGCGGCTGGCGATTGCCTCCACCACGAAGATCATGACGGCGCTTCTGGCGATTGAAGGCTGCTCGATGGACGAAATCGTCACCGCGGGAAGGAACGCCAGCGGCGTACCCGGCACGTCGATTTATTTAAGCGAGGGCGAGCAGCTGACCATGGAGGAAATGCTCTACGGCCTGATGCTCCGAAGCGGAAACGACGCGGCGGTGGCGATTGCCGAGCATGTGGCCGGAAGTATGGAGGCGTTTGCCGAGCGCATGAACGCGCGTGCCGAGGCGCTGGGCGCGAACGCGTATTTCACCACGCCGAACGGACTGGATTCCGGCGGGAACGGCGCGTCCGCGCGGGGCATTGCGCAGATTGCCCGGGAGGCCATGCGATACGAGGAATTTGCGGTCATTGTCTCCACAAAAAAGCGAACGATTCCATGGATGGATCACGAATACATGCGCGTGCTGACGAACAAAAACAAGCTTCTGCAAACCTATGACGGCGCGCTGGGAATCAAGACCGGATTCACGAAGAAGGCAGGGCGCTGTCTGGTGTTCGCGGCGGAGCGGGACGGTATGCGCGTGATCGGCGCGGTGCTGAATTGCCCAAGCTGGTTTGACGACGCGGCAAGGATTATGGACTACGGCTTTGAAGCGTATTCCATGGCGGAGGTTCTGCCGGAGGGAGCCGTGCTTACGGAAGGGAAGGAACGGTTCACGCTGCTTTCTGCCCTGCGCGTTCCGCTTCGAGAGGGGGAAACGGCGGAGATTGAGCTTGAGATCGCGGAGGAAAGCCGCGTCTGGGCGCTTGTAAACGGTGAACGGCTTGCGTGCGCGCCCCTGTCGCGCGAGCGGAAAACGGAGAAGCCGGGCTTTGCGGAGGGCTTCCGAAGGCTGTGGCTGCGCTGGCCTGCATTTAACAAATAAATTACAAATAAAGGGCTTGACAGGAAATGGGCGGCTGACTATAATGGTCAAAGAAGGTCAAAGAAATACCAACCTTCCTGAACGGAGGCGCAGAACGATGGATGCATCGAAATTCACGAAGAAATCGCTGGAGGCGCTGCAGCTTGCGCAGCAGATCGCACTCCGATATTCCAATATGCAAATCGAGCAGCCGCACCTTTTGAGCGCGCTGCTTTCCCAGGACGGCGGACTGACGCCGGAGCTTCTGAAGAAGATGGAGGTAAACACCACCTCGCTGAAGGAGGCGTGCGACGAGCTGGTTTCCCGCATTCCGCGTGTAAGCGGCCCGGGTCACGAGCCGGACAAGGTGTACATCTCGCAGGACGTGAATCAGGCGCTGCTGGCCGCGGAGGACGAGGCCGCGCACATGAAGGACGAATACGTGTCGGTGGAGCACCTGCTGATCGGCCTGATCGAGCGCGCGAACTCGCAGCTGAAGCGGCTGTTTGAGCAGTTCGGCATCGAAAAGGACAAGGTGATGGCGGCGCTTCAGACCGTGCGCGGCAACGTGCGCGTGACGACGGATTCGCCGGAGGCCACCTATGAAGCCCTGAAGAAGTACGGGCAGGATCTCACCGAGCTGGCGCGCAAGCAGAAGCTCGACCCGGTCATCGGCCGCGACAACGAGATTCGAAACGTGATTCGCATTCTTTCGAGAAAGTCGAAGAACAACCCCGTGCTGATCGGCGAGCCGGGCGTCGGCAAGACGGCCATTGCCGAGGGGCTGGCGCAGCGAATCGTGCAGGGCGACGTGCCTTCCTCCCTGAAGGACAGGCAGCTGTTTTCGCTGGACATGGGCGCGCTGATCGCCGGCGCGAAGTACAAGGGTGAGTTTGAGGAGCGCCTGAAGGCGGTTCTCAGCGAAATCAAGGAATCCAACGGCCGCATCATCCTGTTCATCGACGAGCTGCACACGATTGTGGGCGCGGGCCGCAGCGAGGGCAGCATGGACGCGGGCAACCTGCTGAAGCCCATGTTGGCCAGAGGCGAGCTGCACTGCGTCGGCGCGACGACGCTGGACGAGTACCGCAAGTACATCGAAAAGGACGCCGCGCTGGAGCGCCGCTTCCAGCCGGTTATGGTAAACGAGCCGACGGTGGAGGACACCATTTCCATCCTGCGCGGCCTTGAGGAGCGCTACGAGGTCTTCCACGGCGTGAAGATCACCGATCAGGCGCTGGTGGCGGCGGCGGTTCTGAGCGATCGGTATATTTCCGACCGTTTCCTGCCCGATAAGGCCATCGACCTTGTGGACGAGGCGTGCGCCATGATCCGCACCGAGATGGACTCCATGCCGCAGGAGCTGGACGACGTTCGCCGCGAGATCATGCGGCTGGAAATTGAGGAGGTCGCCCTGTCTCACGAGCAGGAGGAGAAGGCCTCGGTGGAGCAGCTGAACAAGGTTCGCAAGGAGCTGGCTGAAAAGCGCGATCAGTTCAACGAAATGAAGGCGCGCTGGGAAAACGAGAAAAACGCCATCAGCCGCGTGCGCACCCTGCGCGAGCAGATCGAAAAGGTGAACGCGGACATTCAGCTGGCGGAGCGCGAGTACGACCTGAACAAGGCGGCGGAGCTCAAGTACGGCAAGCTGCCGCAGCTGACCAAGGAATTGAAGGAAGCCGAGGAAACGGCGGAGAAGGACAAGTCGGCGCGTTCGCTTCTGCGCGACCGCGTGACCGAGGACGAAATCGCCCGCATCGTCGCGCGCTGGACGGGCATTCCCGTGGCGCGCCTGATGGAGAGCGAGCGCGAGAAGCTCCTGAGACTTGACGAGGAGCTGCATAAGAGGGTCATCGGTCAGGACGACGCGGTGAAGCGCGTGTCCGAGGCCATCCTGCGCTCCCGCGCGGGCATTCAGGATCCCAATCGCCCCGTTGGCTCGTTCCTGTTCCTTGGCCCCACCGGCGTAGGCAAAACCGAGCTGGCGAAGGCGCTGGCACAGGCGCTGTTTGACGATGAGAAGGCCATGGTGCGCATCGACATGAGCGAGTATATGGAGAAGTTCTCCGTGTCCCGCCTGATCGGAGCGCCTCCGGGATACGTGGGCTACGAGGAGGGCGGCCAGCTGACCGAGGCCGTGCGCAGAAAGCCGTATTCGGTGGTTCTGTTTGATGAGATCGAAAAGGCGCACCCGGACGTGTTCAACGTGCTTCTGCAGCTGCTGGACGACGGCCGCCTGACCGATTCGCAGGGGCGCACGGTGGACTTCCGCAACGCCATCATCATCCTCACCTCGAACATCGGCAGCGACGTGATTCTGGACGGCATCGGGCCGGACGGCGAAATCACGGAGGAGGCGAAGAGAGAGGTTGACGGCATGCTGCACGGCGCGTTCCGCCCGGAGTTCCTCAACCGACTGGACGAGATTATCTACTTCAAGGGTCTGATGCGCGACCAGATCGGCGCGATCATCGACCTGATGATGAACGACGTCAACCGCCGTCTCGCGGACAAGCACATTCATGTGACGCTGTCCGAGAGCGCGAAGGACAAGGTTATCGAGGACGCATACTCTCCGCAGTACGGCGCCAGACCGCTGCGCCGCTACATCCAGCGCAACGTGGAAACGCTGCTGGCCAAGGCCATCCTGCGGCTGGAGGTTCAGGACGAGAGCAGCGTCGTAATCGACGTGCGGAACGGCGAGCTTGTGGCCGACGCCACGCCCGCCCAGACCGTACCGGAGGAGGTTTGATTCTCCTTTGCCCGCTTCGAGTTTTTCGGAGCGGGCATTTTTCGTCGAAAAGCCGCCTGTTTGATTGAAATTATGTTAAACAAACGAATTTAACACCTATGAAACGGAAAAGTACCTGATTTCACTTGACAAGACAATCTGTTTTCTGTATAGTGATGATGGTTGTTTTTTATATGTGTTGTTTATGGATAATGACGAATGAGGTGAGCGTATGGCAAGACAGCCTCAAAGAGGAGCGGCGACTCGTCGCTTCGGAATACCGTATATCAGTGAAGAGGTATCCGAAATTATTGCGCAGATTGAAAAGGATACCGCGGATCCGCAGCTGGCGCAAAGCCTGCAATTTGGCCCCACCGCGTTGACTCATATCAAGAGGCTTGTGGCCGCGGGCGGTACGATTCTTGTGGATACGCAGCTGATTACCGCCGATATCGATTATTCAACGCTGGAAGGCACGAATACGCATGTGCGGTGCTTTATCGACGATCCCGAGGTGCTTCAGCTCGCGGAGATCCGCCGCACGACGCGCGCGGAAGTCGCGGTCGATATCGGCCTTGCGATTCCCGGCCCCAAGCTGCTGGTGATTGGCTCCGCCCCGGCGGCGCTGAACCGCGTGCTGATTCGCCGTCAGCATGAGCCGCTCAGCGAGGTTTGCGTGCTGGCCGCGCCCAGCGGCTTCGCGAACGTCGTTCAGCTTAAAGAGAAGCTTCGCGACAGCGATATGGCCTATATCGTCGCGCGCGGCAAAAAGGGCGGCACCGTCGCGACGGCCGCCATCCTGAACGCCATTCTTCGCGCGATTCGGTCAAAGGAAACGGTATAAAGGAAACATTGAGCGTCAGGCAGGGGTAAATATCGAAACAAACAGCGTTCAGCTTCGGTTGAGCGCTGTTTTGCTTTCGCGCGAATTCCGCGGCGGAGGTTGCCCGGGACTGAAAAATGTGGTATGATACCCATATGAGGATAACCATTTAAGGAGGAACCTGCATGAAGCCGATATGGGAGGCGTTTCGCGCGCCCGACGCCGAGTTTTCACCGTTTCCCTTCTGGTTTTTAAACGGCGACCTGAACGACAGGGAGCTTGAACGGCAGCTGAAGGATTTTCTTGCGCATGGGATTCGCGCGGTGGTATTGCATCCGCGCGTCGGTGTTCCGGAATCCCTTCGCTATCTTTCGGACGCGTTTCTGGATCGCATCGAGACCATTGTTTCCTTCGCGGCGGCGCACGGCATGCGCGTGCTTCTGTATGACGAGGGCATGTATCCCTCCGGCTCGGCGCACGGCATGGTGGTTCGGGAAAACCCTGCCTATGCCGCGCGCGGCCTGTGTCTGCGCGCGGCGGGCGACGCGCTGGAAGCGGGCGACCATGTGCTGGCGCGAATCGCGCTTGTAAGACGCGGGGACGGCTTTGTTCCCGGAAGCGCTCGCGTATTAGAGCCGGAGGAAGCGCCCTCGGCTGGTGAGACAGAGTGCTGGCTGGTCGCAGGGTTCACCCGAGGCACGATTCGCGGCATTCATGAAAACGAGGACGACGGGCAGCCGAACGCGCCCGCAGCGGCCGACCTTCTGAACGCCGAGGCGATGCGGGCTTTTATTCACCTGACTCATCAGCGGTATTACGACCGGCTGAAGCCCTATTTCGGCAAAACGATTTTGGGTTTCTTTACCGACGAACCCAGCCCGACCGGCCGTGCCGGACGCGGGGACATGTGCCCGTGGACGGAGGGCTTTGAAACGGAGCTGGCGCAGAAGGGCTTCCCGGTTGCCGACCTGCCCGCGCTGTTCCTGCCCTGCGGCGGCGCGGAGAAGAAAATCCGCGCGCGATTCGGCCGTCTTGTGGACGAGCGCATGACCCGAACCTATTATAAGCCCATTTCCGACTGGTGCGTTTCGCACGGAATTGCCCTGTGCGGCCATCCGCACGGCCCGCAGAATATCAAGCTGCTGGAAAGCTTCGGCATTCCGGGGCAGGACATCGTGTGGCGCTGGGTCGCGCCGGAAAACGATCTGGCGCTGGGCGGCGCGGAGAGCGCGCAGGCGAAATGCGCGTCGGACGCGGCGCGGTATACCGGCGCGCGGCGCAACCTGAACGAATGCTTCGGCTGCTGTGGGCCGAGCGGGGAAATGTGGGCGTTCAATGTGGACGACATGCGCTGGTATCTGAACTGGCTGTTCGCGCGCGGCTGCAATCTCATCGTCCCGCACGCGTTCTATTACGAGCTGGCGCGTCCCGTGCAGATGGATCGCCTGCCGGACGCGGGGCCGAACAACATCTGGTGGCCGCACTATGGGCAGATTGCGTCGTTCATTGCCCGCGCGTGCGCGCTGAACACCGACGGCGTGAATCAGGCGCGCGTGGCCGTGCTGGGCACGGGCGACAGCCTGCCGGTGGAAAAGGTGCGCGCGCTGTATGAGCGGCAGATTGAGTTTAACTATCTGACGGACGAGCAGCTTCTGAAGCTGGGAACGCTGGAAAACGGCGCGCTGGCTGTGGCAAAGCAGCGCTACGAGGCCGTGCTGCTGGACGACGCGCTGGAATACGACGAAGCGGCGCTGGCTGCGCTCCGTACATACGCGAAGCAGGGGCTGAAGATCGTCCATTCCGCGCGGGCGCTCGGCGACGAGTGGCGCACGGTTTGCCTGACGGGCCGCGCGTCGGGCATCCGCGTATCGCACGGGAAGCGCGGAGATGAGGAATTTGTGCTGCTTGCCAACGAGCTGGGCGGTGATTATTCCGGCACGGCGAAGCTGCCCTTTAGCGGCACGGTGGCTGTGCTCGACCCATGGACGGGCGAAGCGTGGCGGGAGAACGCCGAAAACGGACGGCTGAAAATCCATTTGGGAAGAAGACAGCTGCTGTATGTGTGCCGCTGTGCGGGCGCGGAGGATCTGCCCATGAAAGCGCAGGCAGGCAGAATCCGCGAGACGAAGCCGCTGGATGAGCGCTGGAGGCTGACGCTTCCGGACGGGAGCACCGTTCCCGGCACAGGCGACTGGCAAAAAATCGAAGCGATACGCCTATTCTCCGGCAGGCTGACCGCGCGTTGTACGGTGGCGCTGCGAAGACTTCCGGCGAGGACGGAGCTGTGTCTGGGCGACGTTCGCGAAATGGCCGAGGTGCGCGTGAACGGGCAGGACGCGGGCGCGCTGCTCGCGCCGCCGTACAGCGTGGATGTGACGCGCTTTTTGAAGATGGGCGAGAACGCAATCGAGGTAGACATAACCAATTCGCTGGTTTCCCACTACGAACACAAGCCGTGGCCGAGTGGACTTATGGGCGGCACGAGGCTGATCATTCGCGAGGGATAAAACAAACGGGAGGAAACGGACATGCAGGAATTAAACAACCGTCTTCAGGCGTTTGCGGCGGAGCATTCCATGGAAAGCGTCGAGGGTCTCTGCGCGGGAAGATATGAGGACATGTATATCACGCTGCGAGCCGAGGAGGAAACGGCGCTGCGCGTCATGGTCTATCTGAACCTGCCCCGCGGCGGCAAGCGGAGGGCGCTGGATGAGGCGCTGGCGGAAAAGCTGGTGCGCTACAACGCAAAGCCGGCAGAAACTGCCTTTGCCAACGCGCTGGCGTTCCGGTTTTCCGGGGAAGACCCTCTCGACGACATGCGCCGCTTTCTCGCGGAGGTTGATCTTTTGCTGCGACCCTACGGACGGGAGATGGGCGTGCTGTGCGCGCGCTGCCGCCGGGAGTTCGCGGAGAGAGAGACGTACACGCTTTCGGCGATTGACGGCGAGCTCGTGCCCGTGTGCGCGGAATGTGCGGAAACCGGCCGGGCGAAGCGTGGGGAGAATCGCTCCACGATTCGCCGGAAGCGCGCGCGAAGAGGCGCGCTGGGCGGCCTGCTTGGTCTGCTTGCCGCGGCGGCTGTGTGGGGGCTGATTGAGTTTCTGGGCATTTCGTCCTACTTCCTGCCCGCTGTACTCATTCCGCTTTTGGTAAACCTTATCTATGAGAAGATGGGCGGCCTGCGCGATCGGTATCAGGTGTGGATGGTAAGCCTGTGCTCGGCGGGCGGCATCGTGCTGGGCGGGGTGCTTTACGTCGCGGCAAGCATGCTGTATTATGCGCAGACGGAAGGACTTACGGAAGCAATGATGGAGTACGGGGTATCGATGCAGGATGCGCTGCTCTCACCGATTTTCTACGGGCAGATTCTGCCGAGCGCGGTCATCGCGGCGGTTGCGGCGATCCTGTTTTTGAGAAACCGCTATCGCTGAATGTGGGAATGAGCGATTTTGAATGTGGAAACCCCATAGAACACCCGCTGAATCCCTCATAAAACAACAGAAAAGAGAAAAAATAACACACAAACCAACGAGTTTGAGTGGATATTTTGGTCGAGTTGTGATACAATGAACCCACAAAAGCCGAGAGGAGATGGGCACATGCTGGCCGTGGAACGACGCAAGCGCATTCGCATGCAGCTTATGGACGAAAAGCGCGTGCACGTGAGTGAGCTGAGCGCCGCCTATGCCGTGTCGGAGGAGACCATTCGCCGGGATCTCGAGCGTCTGGAGACGGAGGGGCTTGCTTCGCGCACCTACGGCGGCGCCGTTCTGCGCGAGGACAGCCGGGAGGACACGCCCTACGACATTCGCAAGCGCGCGGACGTCGCTTCCAAAACCGTGATTGCGCATCTGGTCGCGTCCCTGATTTCCGACGGGGAATATATCATCCTCGACGAAAGCTCCACATCCTACTACATCGCGCGGGAGCTGAAAAGCAAAAAGAATCTGACCGTGATCACCAATTCCATGGAGATTATTCGAGAGATCGCCTCCGTTCAGGGCTGGAATGTGCTCTGCACGGGCGGCGCGCTCCGCACGAGCGCACCTTCCTTCGCCGGCTTTCAGGCGGAGAGCATGGTGCGCTCGTATCACGTGGACAAGGCGATTCTTTCCTGCGGCAGCCTCGACCTGCGCGCCGGATTTACCGACCGGCACGAGGACACGGCGCTGGTCAAGCGCGCGATGATGTCCGCGGCGCGTCAGGTGATTCTCGCGGCGGATCACGGCAAGTTTGACCGGATCGCGTTCGCGCGAATCGGGGAAATCGGTCAGCTGAGCACCATCGTGACCGACCGCGACCCCGGCGAAAGGTGGAGGGACGTACTCGGCAAGCTGGGCGTTGAGCTCGTATTTGAACAACGGGAGGATTGAATATGAATTTATCTCCGCTGATTTACTTTTCCCGCCTGTACGGCGCAGACCCGGATCTGGTCACCTGCGGCGGCGGCAATACGTCCATGAAGGAAGACGGCGTGATGTACGTGAAGGGAAGCGGCACCGCGCTGAAGGACGCCGTGACGGAGACGTTCGTGGGCATGGATCTCAAAAAGCTGCTCACGATGCTGGACGACGAATATCCCACCGAGGATGCTGCGCGCGAGGCGAAGTTCCTGCGCGACGTGACGGCGGCCAAGCTGCCCGGCGAGGAAGCCAAGCGTCCCAGCGTGGAAGCGCTTCTGCACGCGCTGTTCCCGCAGAAGTTCGTTCTGCACCTGCATCCGTCGCTGATCAACGGCCTGACCTGCTCCGTGCGCGGAGAAGAGGACTGCGCCCGCCTGTTCGGCGAAAGCGTTGTGTGGGTGCCCGCGTGCAAGCCGGGCTACGTGCTGGCGCGAAGGATGAAGGACGTTTTTGACGCTTCCGAGAAGACCATCAAGACGGTGCTCTTGGAAAACCACGGCGTGTTCTTCGCCGCCGACACCGTTCAGGGGCTGGACACGCAGCTGAACGGCATGATCAACGCGCTGAAGACGCAGGTGAAGGAATTCCCGTCCGTGGAATCGAATGCCGAGGATCCGGGCTTTGGCGAGAGGCTTTCGAAGCTCTCCGGCAAGTCGTTCGTGCGGTTCAACGCCAGCCCGTCGGCGCTGAAGTTCGCGTCGAGCGCGAAGGCGGCCGAGCCGATCATGAAGCCGTTTACGCCCGATCAGATCGTCTATTGCGGCCCGCGCGTGCAGTTCGTCGCCTGTCAGGCCTGCCTGAGCGAGGTCACGGCGAACGTGGTGATCGTGAAGGGCGTGGGCGTCTACGCGCTGGGCGATACGGAGAAGAACGCCGACAACTGCATGACGCTGGTCAAGGACGCCATGAAGGTGGCGACCTACGCCGAGGCCTTCGGCGGCGCGCAGCCCATGGCGCAGGAGCTGGTCGATTTCATCGTCGGCTGGGAAGTGGAAAGCTACAGAAAAAGCGTGAAATAAAGGGTTGAGGTGAGACACATGACTCTGGAAGAGGCCAAACTGTACGCAAAGGAAAATATCCATAACCGTCCCGCGACCACCGGCCGTCTGGCGGGCAAAATCGCCATCGTAACCGGCGCGGCGCAGGGCTTTGGCTACGGTATCGCCAAGGAAATGCTGAAGGAGGGCGCGTCCATCGTGGTCGCCGACCTGAACGAGCCGCTGGCCATGCAGGTGGCCGAGGAATTCGGCGAGCATGCCATGGGCGTGAAGGTGGACGTTTCCAGCGCGGAATCCGTGGAAGCGATGATCATCAAAACTGTCGAGCGCTTCGGCGGTCTGGACATTTTCCTGTCCAACGCCGGCATCGCGATCGCCGGCAGTCTGGACGAAATGACGCCCCAGAAGTTTGAACTGGTTACGAAGATCAACTACAACGGCTATTTCCTGTGCGCCAAGTACGCCAGCGCCATCATGAAGGCGCAGCACGAGGCGGACGAAAGCCTGTTCTTCGACATCATTCAGATCAACTCCAAGTCCGGCCTTGAGGGCAGCAAGAACAACTTCGCCTACGCGGGCGGCAAGTTCGGCGGCATCGGCCTCACGCAGTCCTTCGCGATGGAGCTCGCGCCGTACAACATCAAGGTCAACTCCATCTGCCCCGGCAACTACTACGACGGCCCGCTGTGGAGCGATCCGGAGAAGGGTCTGTTCGTACAGTACCTGCACGCGGGCAAGGTGCCGGGCGCAAAGACGGTGGAGGATGTGCGCGCGTACTACCTTTCCAAGTCGCTGATCAAGCGCGGCTGCCTGCCGTCCGACGTGGCGCTGGCGCTGACGTATCTGGTTGAGCAGAAGTACGAAACCGGCCAGGCGCTGCCCGTAACCGGCGGGCAGGTTATGCTGAACTGAGGAGGCACCAATGACAAAGAAAGAAATTCTGGCGCTTCTGAACGCGCCCACGCCCGAGGAGCGCCTTAAAAACCTTCGCATGCTGCTGGAGGCCGAGGAGGTTACGCCCGTCGTGCGCCCGGAGTTTGCCAACAACCACATTCACACCACGCATTCCTTCTCGCCCTATTCGCCGACCGCGGCGGTGTACTTCGCCCGCGCCGAGGGGCTGAACACCTGCGGCATCATGGATCACGATTCCATCGCGGGCGCGCGCGAGTTCCGCGAGGCGGGCAAAATCGCCGATATGGGCACGACGTGCGGCTTTGAGGCGCGCGTGTCTTTGGCGGGTACGCCGTTTGAAAATCGGCGCACGAACCACCCGGATCAGGCGGGCGCGGCGTATATGACATTCCACTCCGTGCCGTGCGAGAGCTTCGACCGCGCGCAGGAGAAGCTGCGCGAGCTTGTGAATCGCCGCAACGACCGAAACCGCAAAATGGTTGACCGCATTAACGAAATCATGGCGCCCTACGGCGTCGAGCTGGATTTCGACCGGGACGTGCTCCCGATTTCCAGCTATGAGGACGGCGGCTCCGTGACCGAAAGGCATCTTTTGTACGCGCTGAGCCTGAAGATCATCGACAGGGTTGGCCGCGAGAACGTGCTTTCGTTCCTTGAGAACGAGCTGGACATTCATCCGTCTCAGAAGGTCAGAAGCTGGCTGATGGATGTGGACAGCGAGCACTTTGCCTACGATCTGCTGGGCGTGATGAAGAGCGAGCTGAACGCGCGCGTGTACATTCCGGCGGACGACGAAATGATGACGCTGGCCGAGGCCGTGGCGTTTGCCGACGAAATCGGCTGCACGCTGTGCTACGCCTATCTGGGCGACATTGGCGACAGCGTGACCGGCGACAAGAAGGCCGCCAAATTCGAGGACGAATATCTGGAAGAGCTGCTCGAATACCTGCGCAAAGCCGGCGTGAAGGGCGTTACCTACATGCCCAGCCGCAACACCGAAGCGCAGCTGGATCGCCTGATGGCGCTGTGCGACCGTCTGGGCTTCACCCAGATTTCGGGCGAGGACATCAATTCGTCCAGACAGAGCTTTATCTGCAAGGAGCTGGTTAACCCGAAGTTCCGCCATCTGGTGGACGCAGCGTGGAAGCTCGTAAATCAGGAAGTCAGGGAGGAAAAGAAGACCATGAAAACCAGAGCCGTGCGCCTGTATGGCAAGGAAGACCTGAGACTGGAAACCTTCGAGCTTCCGGCGATCAAGGACGACGAAATTCTCGCGAAGGTTATCTGCGATTCCATCTGCATGTCCACCTATAAGGCGGCCGAGCAGGGCGCGGATCACAAGCGCGTGCCCGACGACGTGGCGGAGAACCCCGTAATCGTGGGACATGAGTTCTGCGGCGAAATTCTTGAGGTCGGCAGCAAGTGGCAGAACGAGTTCAAGCCCGGCGAGCGCTTCGCCATTCAGCCGAACATCAACTACAAGGGCACCATGTGGTCGCCCGGCTACTCCTTCAAGACCATCGGCGGCGACGCGACCTATATCGTAATCCCGAACCAGTTCATGGAGTGCGGCTGCCTTTTGCCGTATCATGGCGAAGCGTTCTTCGGCGCGTCCCTGTCCGAGCCGCTGAGCTGCGTGGCCGGTACGTTCAAGGCGATGTACCACACCACCAACGGCGTGTACGAGCACAAGATGGGCATTAAGGAGCACGGAAAGATGGCCATTCTGGCGGGCGTGGGCCCGATGGGTCTGGCCTCCATCGATTACATCCTGCACACCGAGCGCCGCCCGTCCTTCCTCGTCGTTACCGACATCGATCAGGCGCGTCTGGATCGCGCGGCGACCATCTTCACCGTGGAGGAAGCAAAGCGTATGGGCGTGGAGCTTCACTATGTGAACACAGGCGCGGTAGAGAACCCCGCGGAGACGCTGATGCAGCTTTCCGGCGGCACCGGCTATGACGACGTGATCGTGTTCGCGCCGGTTCCCGCCGTGGTCGAGCAGGGCGACGCCATCCTTGGCCGCGACGGCTGCCTGAACTTCTTCGCCGGCCCCGCCCGCAAGGATTTCTACGCCAAGCTGAACTTCTATAACGTGCACTATGCGTCCGCGCACATCTGCGGCACCTCCGGCGGCAACAATGACGATATGGCGGAGTGCCTGAAGATGATGGGTGAGGGCAAGCTGACCCCTGCGGCGCTGGTTACCCACATCGGCGGCATCGACGCGGTCATCGACACCACGCTCCATCTTCCCAAGATTCCCGGCGGCAAGAAGCTGATTTACACCCACATCAACCTGCCGCTGACCGCCATCAGTGATTTTGAGGAGAAGGGCAAGACCGACCCGATGTTTAAGAAGCTCCACGAGCTTACGCAGAAAACCAACGGCCTCTGGAACAAGGAAGCCGAGGATTACCTTCTGAACACTTTAGCTAAGGAGGATTGCGAATAATGGCAAAGGCGGTCATCATGCCGAAGGCCGGCATCACGGTTGAATCCTGCATCATCGGAAAGTGGCTCAAGAACGTGGGCGACCCGGTGAAGGTTGGCGACATTCTGTTCACCTACGAAACGGATAAGGCCTCCTTCGAATGCGAAAGCACCGAGGAGGGCGAGCTGCTTGCCGTTTTCTTTAACGACGGAGACGAGGTTCCCTGCTTCACCAACGTGTGCGCCGTGGGCGCGAAGGGCGAGGATTACAGCGCGCTGAAGCCCGGCGGAGCCGCCGAGGCGCCCGCCGCGAAGGCGGAGGGAGCGCCCAAGGCCGAGGAAGAGAAGAAGGCCGCCGCGCCCGAGGCCACGAAGTCCGCGGACGGCAGCCTGAAGGTTTCTCCGCGCGCCCGCACGCTGGCGGAGAAGGCCGGTGTCGATCCGAAGTACGCCGAAGCGACCGGCCCCGACGGACGCATCATCGAGCGCGATATTCGAAAGCTCATGCAAACCGGCATGCCCGTGGCCGAAGAGACCGCCGCGTCCGCCGCGAAGGCCGAAGCGCCCGCGGCCGCCGCGAAGCCCGAGAGCGAGTATGAGGACGTTAAGCTGCCCGGCATCCGCAAGGTGATCGCCAAATCCATGATGTCCTCGCTGCACGGCATGGCGCAGCTGACCAACCATCATTCCTTCGACGCGACATCCATCCAGAGCTTCCGCAGGGAATGCAAGGCGGCGGGCGGCGACGTTGGCGGCATCACGCTGGGCGATATGGTGCTTTACGCCGTGTCCCGCACGCTCGTCAACTGGAAGGATCTGAACGCCAACATGATCGGCGACGACACGATCCGCTACTTCAAGCACGTCAATCTGGGCGTGGCCGTGGATACGCCGCGCGGACTGATGGTGCCCACCATCTTCAACGCCGACACCAAGAGCCTGCTTGAGATCAGCAGGGAGGTCAAGAAGCTGGCGGAGGCCGCGCGCTCCGGCGCGATCAGCCCTGACCTGCTGACAGGCGGCTCCTTCACCGTGTCCAACCTCGGCTCCACGGGCGTTGAGATGTTCACTCCCGTCATCAATCCGCCGCAGACGGCGATTCTGGGCGTGTGCGGCATCACGCAGCGCGTCCGCGAGGAAAACGGCCAGATCAAGCTCTATCCCGCCATGGGTCTGAGCCTGACCTACGACCATCGCGCCGTGGACGGCTCGCCCGCGTCCAAGTTCGTCAGCGAGCTGTGCAAAAACCTCGAAAAGTTCACCCTGCTCCTTGCGAAATAAGCCATCGGAGGAAACGAAGCTATGGATATGTTTGATCTCATCGTCATCGGCGGCGGCCCGGGCGGCTACCTCGCGGCGGAACGCGCGGCGCAGGGCGGCCTGAAGGTCTGCCTGTTTGAGAAGCGCGCGCTGGGCGGCGTATGCCTGAACGAGGGCTGCATTCCCACCAAGACGCTGCTCAACTCCGCGAAGCTGTATCGTCACGCGACCGAGAGCAGGAGCTTCGGCGTGACCGCCGAAAACGTCGCCTTCGATCACGCGCAGGTGATCAAGCGCAAGGCCAAGGTCGTTCGCACGCTCGTCGCGGGCGTGGGCATGACCATGACCGCCAACAAGGTAAACGTCGTGAAGGCGGCGGCGACGATCTGCGGCCGCGAAGCCGACAAGTTCAAGGTCGAAGCCGAGGGGAATACATACCTTGCCGACCGGCTGATTATCGCCTGCGGCAGTGAAGCGGTCGTCCCGCCGATTCCCGGCGTGAAGGAGGGCGTGGAGAGCGGCTTTGTGGCCACGAACCGCGAAATCCTCGAAATGACCGAGCTGCCCAAGGAGCTGGCCGTCATCGGAGGCGGCGTTATCGGCCTTGAAATGGCGTGCTATTTCGCGTCCGTCGGCGTGAAGGTCACCGTGATTGAAATGATGAACAAGATCGCGGGCCCGACCGACAGCGACATCTGCAAGGTGCTGATGGACGAATACGCCAAGCGCGGCATGGTGTTCAAGCTCTCCGCGAAGGTGCTGTCCGTGAAGCCCGGCTTCGTCGTCTACGAGGACGCGGAGGGTCAGCACGAGCTGCCCTGCGACAAGGTGCTGCTCTCCGTCGGCCGTCGAGCGGCCACGAAGAACGTGGGTCTGGAAACGATCGGCGTGGAAATGAACCGCGGCGCGATTGTGACCGACGACAAGATGGAAACCAACGTGCCCAATGTGTATGCCGTGGGTGACTGCAACGGCAAGATCATGCTGGCACACACCGCGTATCGCGAGGCCGAGGTTGCCGTGAATAACATTCTCGGCAGGAAGGATCGCGTGAACTACAATTCAATTCCGTCCGTCATCTACACCGATCCCGAGGTTGCCTCCGTGGGCGACACGAAGGAAGCGGCGCAGAAGAAGGGCATCAAGGTGAAGGAAGTCAACGTGCCCATGACCTACGCCGGCCGCTACGTGGCCGAGGTCGATCAGGGCAAGGGCTTCTGCAAGATCGTGCTGGACGAGGACAAAAACCGAATCGTCGGCGTGCATCTGGTCGGCTCCTACGCCAGCGAAATGATCCTGTCCGCCGCCATGATGGTGGACAGCGAGCTGCCGCCGGAGCGCATCAAGAAGTTCGTATTCCCGCATCCCACGGTTTGCGAAGTCATCCGCGAAGCGATTTTCAAGCTGTAATCGAAGCACAGGAGGAATGGAACCATGCCTAAGTCATTACACTACGGCCCGGAGGAGATCCGCGCGAAGTCCACAATCCACTTTGAGGACATTCCCGTAAACGCCTACAACAAGACCATTCAGGAGGAGCGCGCCAACTTCAAGGATGAAGATTTGGTTCGCATCTATCGCGATATCACCATTCTGCGCGAGTTCGAGAGCATGCTCACGTCCATCAAGACCCAGAGCGTGTACAACGGCGTGGAAACCACCTATCCGGGACCGGCGCACCTTTCCGTCGGTCAGGAGGCCGCGTGCGTCGGTCAGGCGTACCTCATGACGCCCAACGACTATCAGTTCGGCTCCCACAGAAGCCACTCCGAGATCCTCGCCAAGTCCCTCTCTTCTATTCAGAAGCTGAGCGATGACGAGCTGATGAAGATCATGGAAAGCTTCCTCGGCGGCAGCACCCTGCGCGCCGTGGAGAAGATGGGCAAGTGCGACAGCGTGAAGGAGCTGGCCATCCGCTTCATCCTGTACGGCGCGCTGTCTGAAATCTTCGCCCGCAAGACCGGCTTCCACATGGGCATGGGCGGCTCCATGCACGCGTTCTTCCTGCCCTTCGGCGTGTATCCGAACAACGCCATCGTCGGCGGCTCCGCGCCCATCGCGGCCGGCGCTGCGCTGTATAAGAAGGTCAACGACAAAAACGGCTTCGTCGTGTGCAACATCGGCGATGGCTCGCTGGGCTGCGGCCCCGTGTGGGAAGCGCTGAACTTCGCCTGCATGGATCAGTTCCACACGCTGTGGACGGAGGACGGCAAGCAGGGCGGCATGCCGATTCTGTTCAACATCTTCAACAACGGCTACGGCATGGGCGGCCAGACCAAGGGCGAGACCATGGCGTATGACATGCTGGCCCGCATCGGCGCCGGCATTACCCCCACTCAGATGTACGCCGAGCGCATCGACGGCTTCAACCCGCTGGCTGTGATCGACGCGATGAAGCGCAAGCTCGAAATCCTCAAGAAGGGCGAGGGCCCGGTGCTGCTCGACACGCTGACCTACCGCTTCTGCGGCCACTCCGTCAGCGACCAGAACGCCTACCGCGAGAAGGACGAAATCGCCGAGTGGCAGGCCGTCGATCCCATCATTACCTACCGCAAGGCGCTGGTGGACGCGGGCGTCGCCGCCGACAGCAGGTTCGAGGATATTCTGGCCGAAACTCGCGAGCGCATGACCAACATCTGCCGTCATGCCGCCGATAAGGAATTCAGCCCCTACGCCGACTTCAAGAGCGACCCGCAGGTTGTGGAGCGCCTGATGTTCTCCAACGAAAAAGTTGCCTCCTTCGGCACCGACACGCCGCGCGTGCTGGCCAAGAAGGAAGACTGCCCGCGCGTTCAGCAGATCGCCGGCAAGAGCCGCTTCATGTTCGACGAGAACGGCAAGCCCTTCTCCAAGATGAAGACCTACAACATCCGCGACGCTATCTTCGAGCCGCTGATCGACAAGTATTACGAGGACAGCTCGCTCGTCGCCTACGGCGAGGACGTGCGCGACTGGGGCGGCGCGTTCGCCGTCTACCGCGGACTGCCGGACGTCATTCCGCATTCCCGCCTGTTCAACGCGCCCATTTCCGAGGCCGCGATTGTCGGCAGCGCCGTCGGCTACGCCATGTGCGGCGGCCGCGCGGTGGTCGAGCTGATGTACGCGGACTTCATCGGCCGCGCGGGCGACGAAATCTTTAACCAGATGTCCAAGTGGCAGGCCATGTCCGCCGGCATCCTCAAGATGCCCATCATCCTGCGCGTGTCCGTCGGCTCCAAGTACGGCGCGCAGCACTCCCAGGATTGGACGAGCATCTGCGCGCACATCCCGGGTCTGAAGGTCTGCTTCCCTGCTACCCCGTGGGAGGCCAAGGGTCTGATGCAGTCCGCGCTGAACGGCACCGACCCGGTGGTGTTCTTCGAGAGCCAGCGCATCTACGACATGGGCGAGCAGTTCCATGAGGGCGGTGTGCCCAAGGAGTCCTATGAGATCGAAATCGGCGACACCAACCTCGTGCGCGAGGGCAAGGACGTCACCATCCTCACCGTCGGCGCGGCGCTGTATCGCGCGGTCAAGGCGGCGGACGAGCTCAAGGCGAAGTACGGCATGGAGGCCGAAATCATCAACCTGCACTCTCTGGTGCCGCTGAACTACGAGAAGATCGTCGCCTCCGTGAGGAAGACCGGCCGCGTCGTGCTGGTGTCCGACGCCTGCCAGCGCGGCTCCTTCCTCAACGACATTGCGGCGAACATCACCGAGCTGTGCTTCGACGATCTGGATGCCCCGTGCGTTGTCGTCGGCGCGCGCAACTGGATCACTCCGCCGTTCGAATTCGACGAGTACTTCTTCCCGCAGCCCAGCTGGATTATCGACGCCATCCATACCCGCATCGTGCCGATTCCGGGCTATGTGGCCGAGCATTCTCCCAGCGACGTGGAGCTGGAGCGCAGATCGAAAGCGGGTGTCTGATGCAATATTTCCTGATTTCTCCGGACGGAGACGGGCATAAGAATCTGGCGCGGGACGAGTTCTTTCTGAACTCGCTCCGCCCCGGAGATATGATCCTGTACCTGTATATCAACCGGAACGCCGTCATTATCGGCAGAAATCAGAATCCGTGGCGTGAATGCAACCTGAACCAGCTGGACGCGGACGGCGTTCAGCTGGTTCGCCGCGTTTCCGGAGGGGGCGCGGTGTATCACGATCAGGGAAATCTGAATTTCTCCTTCATCTGCTCACAAGATCGCTATTCCGACGCGGAGCAGACCGGAATCATTTTAAAAACGCTGGAGAAGCTGGGCATTCAGGCCGAGGTTTCCGGCCGGAACGACATTACCATCGAGGGGCGCAAGTTCTCCGGCAACGCCTACTGCCAGCGCGGGCACAACCGCCAGCGGCACGGCACGCTGCTGGTCAACGCGAAGCTGGGCGTGTTCGACCGCTATCTCAACGCGCCCAAGCAGAAGCTGGAGGCCAAGGGGGTAACCAGCGTGCGCGCGCGTGTGTGCAACCTGTGCGAATACGCGCCGGGGCTGACGGTGGAGCGCACGGCGCAGGCGCTGCGCGAGGCGTATGAAGAACGGTATGGCGCTGCCTCGGATTATCCCTATACGCCGGAAGACCTTGCCGAGATCGAGCGGCTTAACGCGCGCCACCAGAGCTGGGAGTGGCGCATGGGCGAAGCGCCGCACTTCGACTATACCTTTGAAAACCGCTTCCCGTGGGGCATGGCGCAGCTGTGCCTGTCGGTGGAAAACGGCGTGGTTGCAAAGGCGAAGCTGTATACCGACGCGCTGGACACCGGCATTCCCGCGCGCGTGGAGGCCTGCCTTCCGGGCGCACGGTTTGA
Organism: bacterium; assembly: GCA_963618055.1. GTDB lineage: Bacteria > Bacillota > Clostridia > Christensenellales > Aristaeellaceae > SFHK01. The sequence continues at coordinate 35,535 of CAVERI010000005.1, forward strand.
AAAGCATGCACTGTCCGACGCGGTCTCGAGGGCGGAGGGCGTGGGGGAGTCGCTGCGCGCGTATATTCTCGAAAAATTGTAATTTTTCTGCGCTGTGAATTGTATTTTTTCTTGGAATGTGTTATGCTTTGCATATCCCGGTAAATCAACTACGGAGGAAACAACTATGAGTGAAAGACTTCGCATCGGCATCGTTGGCTGCGGCGGAATCGCCAATGGCAAGCATCTGCCTTCCCTGAAGGCCATTAACCGCGCGGACATCGTCGCGTTCTGCGACCTGATCCCGGAGCGCGCCGAAAAAGCCTGCGCCGAATATGGCGTTGAGGGCGCGAAAACGTACACGGACTATCATAAGCTCCTTGAGGACAAGTCTATTGACGTTGTGTATGTGCTGACGCCGAACCGCATGCACGCGCAGGTGTCCATTGACGCGCTGAACGCGGGCAAGCATGTTATGTGCGAGAAGCCCATGGCCAAGACGGCCGCGGACGCGCGCGCCATGGTGGAGGCCGCGAAGAAGAGCGGCAAAAAGCTCACCATCGGCTATCAGCACCGCCATAAGCCCGAGGCGCGCTATCTGAAGAGCGTGATTGAGCGCGGCGATCTGGGCGACATCTATTATGCCCATGCCTACGCCATTCGCCGTCGCGGCACACCGAACTGGGGCGTGTTCCTCAATGAGTATGAGCAGGGCGGCGGCCCGCTGATCGACATCGGCACGCACTCCCTCGACCTGACCCTGTATCTTATGAACAACTATAAGCCCCGCATGGTCGTAGGCACCACGTATAAGAAGGTTGAGCATCCTGAAATGGGCAACCCGTGGGGCGGCTGGCCGGAGGGCGCGAACACCATGGAGGACGCCGCGTTCGGCTTCATCGTGATGGAAAACGGCGCGACGATCAATCTGGAAGCTACGTGGGCGCTCAACACCATCGAGCCCATTCCCGAGGGCAGCACGCAGCTGTGCGGCTCCAAGGCGGGCGCGCAGATCAAGGGCGGCGTGAGCATCAACAAGGCGGAGTTTGGCCGCCTGCTTGAGATCAAGCCCGATATGTCCGCGGGCGGCGTGGCCTTCTATGACGGCGTGAAGGAAACCCCGGCCATCACCGAGCAGATGCGCTGGCTGGACGCGATTGAGAACGACACCGATCCCGTCGTCCTGCCCGAGCAGGCCTGCGTGGTGAGCGAAATTCTCGAGGCGATTTACAAATCCGCCAAGACGGGTCAGCCCGTATACTTCGACCGCTAAAAATTCGGCGAGGCTGCCCACTCCGGGCAGCCTTTTACCTTGCCCCGACGCGGGTCGATTGAGGACGGACAAGAAAATGAAATCCATGAAACTGAAAAATGAAATTCAAATAACGCTGTTTGCCGTGCTTCTGGCGGTTTTCTCGTGGACGACGATACCCTTTGCCGTGCCGTTCACGCTGCAAACCTTCGGCGTGTACGTCGCGCTGATGCTGCTGGGTGGCAAAAAGGGCACGATTGCCATTGCGCTGTATATCCTGCTGGGCGCGGTGGGCATTCCGGTTTTTTCGGGCTTTAACAGCGGCATTGGCGCGCTGCTCGGCCCGACGGGCGGCTATATCTTCGGCTTTCTCGTAACGGGTCTGGTGTATATCCTGATGGAAAAGCAGACCTTCCGCTTCCGCGCGCCGGTTTCGCTGGCCATCGGCACGATTCTGTGCTACGCCTTCGGAACGATCTGGTTTGTGATCGTCTACAGCAATAAAACCGGCCCAATCAGCGTGTGGACGGCGCTTCTCAAGTGCGTAATTCCGTTCATCCTGCCGGACGCCGCGAAGCTGGCGCTGGCGTGCGTGGTTTCAAGGCGCGTAAAAAAGATTTTATAGGCATAAAAAGAGGGGCGCGGCGCGTCCCTCTTTTCATCACGCGGTCTGGCGCATGGAGAGCTTGTCGGCAATCAGGGCGATAAACTCGCCGTTGGTCGGCTTGTCCTCGGCGGAAAAGACCTTGTAGCCATAGATTCGGTTCACGCTGTCCAGCCGTCCGCGGCTCCAAGCTACCTCAATCGCGTGGCGCATGGCGCGCTCCACCTTGCTGGGCGTGGTGGAGAAGCGGCGGGCAATGCCGGGGTACAGCTCCTTTGTGATGCGGTTGATCAGGTCGTGATTCTCCATCACCATCTTGACCGCCTCGCGCAGGTAGCCGTAGCCCTTAATGTGCGCGGGAATCCCGATGGAAAGAAACAGGTTCGTCACGCGCTCATCGACGCTCACGCCTGCCTGCGCGTCGGGTGCGGAGAGGCAGACGGGCGCGTCGTCCGCACGGGCGACTTCGAGAATGCGGGTATAGAGCATCTGCATGTCAAAGGGCTTGATCATGTAATAATCCGCGCCCAGCCGCATGGCGCGGCTGATGAAATCGTCCCGGGTCAATCCGGTGAGCATGATCACGTGCGGGCGCTTTGGAAGGTCGAGCCGCGCGAGCTGTTCCAGCGTCGAGAATCCGTCCAGCCGCGGCATCACAATGTCCAGCAGCAGCACGTCCGGGCACACGGACTGCACCATTTCCAGCGCTTCCACGCCGTCCTTCGCCATTCCGGCGATTTCAATCTCCGGCTTTCGTGAAAGGGAGTCGGCAATCAGGCGCAAAAGGGTCTGATTGTCGTCCGCCAGTAAAACGCTGATTCTGTTCATATCCCGTTCATCCTTTCGACTGCGGTATTTCGCTATATATCTATGCGTACCGCGCGCGTGTGATGCGCAATTCGCCGAAAAAGATAAAGAAAAAGCATAAAAAAGAGGAAGAGACGAAGCCCTTCCCGCTTTTGAATTACCATTTGTATCTGCGCGGATTGTAGCCGTCGCTGTAATAGTGCTCCGCCGTGTACACGCTGGTGGACACGGTGTTGATGCCCGGCTCCAGACCGCCCTGCTCGATGACGACGAATTCGTCGTGCGAGTCGCTCACGTAATACAGGAACATGACCACGTGGCCGCTGCGCACAATGATGTCGCCGGGGTACAGCTCGGCGCTCTTGGAGAGCGTCGTAAACAGGGTGGATTTGGCGAACACGCGCGTGTTCCAGTTTCCAATGCCGCTGGCGTTCACGCCGAAGTAGCACATGGCGACCATGGAGGAGCAGTCGTTGCCGCAATACTGGCCGCCGAGCAGGTTGTTCTGATTCAGAATGTAATAGCTGCCCTTCTTATAGTAGCGGTTTTCGCTGACGGCCTTGGCCGGCGTGTACAGGCGCTGCTTCGGGTAGTTGGTGGAGATATAGGGCATGCCATAGTACATAATGCCGGGCTTAAAGTCCTTTGCGCCGTTTTCTGAATATGCCTCCTTCCAGTAGGGCTGACGGGTGAGCGTCATCCACGGGAACGAATACATGTTGAACGCGGCGCTGACCAGACTGGAACGCTGGTTATAGTTTGTGCTGGAAATCTTGCCCTGCGCCTTCAGCGCGTCCAGCTCGCGAATGGCGGAGGTTTTCACGGCGCTGATCTTATTCATGTTGGTGGTGAGCTTTGCCACTGTCGTTCGGCGATCGGGCATAACCAGCGTGCGCGCCGGGTTGAGCACAGTGATTTTTATGCTGGCGGAAACGCTCGCGTCCAGCGTCGAATACACGCTGACCGTGGCCGTGCCTGCGCCGATGGCCTTCAGCTTGCCGTTTTTGTCTACGGTGACGACGGAGGTTTTGCTCGATTTCCAGCTGGCGGAGGGGTCGCATCCCTCCGGATAGGCGGTGAACGACAGCTGATAGGTTTCGCCGATGTTCAAATACATCGAGGTGCTTTCGAGAACGAATTCCTCCGGCAGGTAGCTGGAATACACGCGCAGCGTAAGCGCGGCGGTGACGCCGTTTTTCGCCGTGGCGTAAATCGTGACGACGCCCGCGCCGGTAGGCGTGACAAGGCCGTCCTGATCGACCATAGCGATCGACGGCGCGCTGCTCGACCACACGAGGGTTTTGTCCACCGCGCTGCTGGGCGAGAGGACAGCCGTGAACTGCGCGGTCTCATCCGGGTGCAGCGTAGTCTTATCCGTGGACAGGGTGATTTTTTCAATGCCCTGCTCGACCGTTACCTTATAGGAAGCCGTCGCGCCGCCCTGATCGTTCGCGGTCGCGAGAATGTCGCAGCTGCCGGCGGAGACCGCCGTGACCACGCCGTCCGCGCTGACCTTCGCGATTTTTTCATTGGAGGAAGACCAAACCACCGTCTTGTCGTCGGCGGTTTCCGGAAGCGCGGCGGCCGTCAGCGTCAGCGTTTCGCGCGTGAGCAGGCTGCCCTCGCGGCTCGCGGTCAACGTCAGCGATTCAACCGGGATGGCGGCGCGCATCGGATGCTCATATGCCACGCCGTCCGCCGCGGCGGTAATCGTGGCGGAGCCCTGCCGGAGCGCGCGCACGACGCCGAATTCATTTACGGAAAGAATGGTATCATCGGAGGACGTCCACGTGACCTGCGGATAGGATGCGTCGAGGGGAAGAACGGAGACAGGCAGCACGGCCTGCTTGCCGACGAACAGGCTTTCGGGCGCGTCCGGAAGCTCGACGGAATCAACCGGAACGCACACCTCCACCGGGATACGGGTGACAACCTTGCCCTCGTCCTGCGTAGCGGTGGCGACGATAAAGGTGGAGCCGGTCTGAAGGCCAGTCGCGCTTCGCCCGGAGACGCGGACGATGGTGGGATCCTCGCTCACAAGCGTTACGGCGCGCGTTTCATCGGCGGACACGATTTGCTTGCTCTGGTCGATGTTCAGGCGGGACGCGTCCTCCACAAAGCGAACCGGCTCGCCGACCTCAAAGGCCTTTTCAAACAGCTGGCTGGTTTCCACCCAGCGATGGCGCACATGCACGCGCACGTCATATACGCCGGTCTTCAGCAGGCGCGCCGTGGCGGTATTCGTATCGGCATAGCCGGTGTCGCAGCATACCGCGCCGTCCTTCAGAATTTCAAATCGATAGGAAAGGAACCATTCCACGCTCGTGGCCTTGGCCGAGAGGGTAAAATCCGCGTCCGGCGCGTGCCATGCGTCGGTTTCCAGCTGGATGTTTGTAATTTCCACGGATACAAACTGCCGCCCCGTTTCCGTGGCGAAGGCTTCCGCGGCTGTGCCGGGAAGGCCGTACACCGTAAAGCTGGCAGTTCCGAAGGCGTCGGGAGCAATCTCCTTCGCGGAGGCGGGAATGAATACTGCGTCCGCCTTTGCCGTGCCGGAAAAGGCCTCGGACTCAATCGAGGTTACGCCGTCTGGAACGGCCAGCACATCCGCATGCGCCGTGAAAACAAGAAGCAGCAGACAGACCCACGCCAGTACCCGTGTCGGTTTCTTCATCGTGCACCCTCCGAATCGTTTCAAATGAAAAAGAGCAAACCTACCTTTGTATAAGACGCATTTGATCCGGGAAAAGTTGCATGATTTTCAATTTTGTGGTATACTTATTTTTGATATTCGGATCGGAGGACATCATGGCGAAGGAATACAAGGCAAAGGACATAACAATCCTTGAGGGGCTGGACGCGGTGCGCATGCGTCCCGGCATGTACATCGGCTCGACCGGCTCCCGGGGACTTCATCACATGGTCTGGGAGATCGTGGACAACGCGATCGACGAGGCATCCAACGGCTACGCAACCGAGATTTCCGTCACGCTAAAGAAGGACGGCTCCTGCGAGGTGTCGGACAACGGCCGCGGCGTGCCCGTGGACATTCATCCGGTGCTGGGCGTTTCGGCGGTTGAGGTCGTCTATACCCAGCTGCACGCGGGCGGCAAGTTTGACGATAAAAACTACGCCTATTCCGGCGGCCTGCACGGCGTGGGCGCGTCGGTCGTCAACGCGCTCAGCGAGTGGATGACGGTGGATGTATATAAGGATTTCACGCACTATCAGCAGAGGTTCGCGTCCGTCACAGACCCGCAGACCGGGAAGATCAAGTCCGGCCATCCGCTCGCGCCGCTGGCGAAGGTGGGCAACACTCGAAAGCGTGGCACGACCGTCACCTTTAAGCCGGACGGGCGCGTGTTTGAGGAAACGGTGTTCTCCGGAGACACGGTGCGCCGCCGCATTCGCGAGCTGGCGTATCTGAACCGCGGCGTGCGGTTCATATTTACCGACGAGCGCGTGAAGGACGCGGACGCGCGAACCGTGGAATTCTGCTACGAGGGCGGCCTGACCGACTTCGTGAAATATCTGAACGAAGAAAAGAATCCGATGACGGAGCCCATGTATTTCGAGGGCGACCAGAGCGGCATGCGCATCCGCGCCGCCATTCAGTACACGGATTCGTATACCGAAAGCCTGTTTTCGTTTGTAAATAACATCCCGACCGCCGAGGGCGGCACGCATGAGACTGGCTTCAAGGCGGCGCTCACGAAGGTGTTCAACGACTACGCCCGCAAAATCGGCGCGCTGAAGGAGAAGGACAACAACCTTTCCGGCGAGGATTTCCGCGAGGGCATGACGGCGGTGCTGGCTGTGAACGTCAAGAACCCGCAGTTTGAGGGGCAGACGAAGGGGCGGCTGGGCAACACCGAGGTGCGCCCCATCGTGGAGGCGTTCTTTACCGAGAAGCTGTCGGTGTATCTGGAGGATTTGAAGCATCAGGACGCGGCGCAGCTGATACTGGACAAGGCCGTGAAGGCGGCCAAGGTGCGCGAGGCGGCGCGCAAGGCGCGCGACGTGGCGCGGCAGAAGAACGAGCTGGAGGCCGCGCCGTTGGTGGGCAAGCTATCATCCTGCACCGGGCGCGACGCGAAGCTCAACGAACTGTTCATCGTGGAGGGCGATTCGGCCGGCGGCAGCGCCAAGCAGGGGCGCGACCGTCGCTTTCAGGCGATTCTTCCGCTGCGCGGAAAGCCGCTGAACGCAGAGAAGAAGCGTCTGGATCAGGTGCTGGCGAACGAGGAAATCCGCTCGATGATCACCGCGCTGGGCACGGGCATCGGCGAGGACTTCGAGCTTTCGCATCTGAAATACAACAAGGTAATCATCCTGTCCGACGCCGATCAGGACGGCGCACACATCCGCGCGATTCTGCTCACGTTCTTCTATCGCTATATGCGCGAGCTGATCACCGATGGGCATGTGTATATCGGCATGCCGCCGCTGTACAAGGTGGCGAAGGGCGAAAACGTGCAATATTGCTATGACGACAAGGAGCTTGCCGGCGCGCTCAAGAAGGTGGGCAAGGGCTACACGCTTCAGCGATACAAGGGTCTTGGCGAGATGAACCCGGAGCAGCTGTGGGAAACGACGATGAACCCCAACGGCCGCATGCTGATGCAGGTGTCCATCGAGGACAACGCCGAGGCCGAGCATATGGTCACGGTGCTGATGGGCGACAAGGTGGAGCCGCGCAAGGAATACATCTTCCAGTACGCGGACTTCAACAAGAAGGATAATTTCGAGCCGGTTACGGCGGAAGGGAGCCGATAAGAAATGGCGAAAAAACCGATTCACGGCTCCTCCGAGCCGGTAAAGCCGGAGATCATCGTTCAGAAGCCGATGGAGACGGTGATGCACGAAAGCATGATGCCGTACTCCGAGCACGTCATTCTGGAACGCGCGCTGCCGCGCGTGGAGGACGGTCTGAAGCCCGTCCAGCGGCGCATTCTGTTCACGATGCAGGAGCTTTCGCTTACGCCCGACAAGCCGTACAGAAAGTGCGCGCGCATCGTGGGCGACTGTCTGGGAAAATATCACCCGCACGGCGATTCCTCCGTATACGGCGCGCTGGCGCGCATGGCGCAGCCGTTCGCGCTGCGCGCGCCGCTGGTGGATGGTCAAGGAAACTTCGGCTCCATCGACGGCGACAGTCCGGCGGCTATGCGATACACCGAAGCGCGCATGACGCCGATGGCGATGGAAATGCTGCGCGATATCGACAAGGATACCGTGGGCTTCCATCTGAATTTCGACGATACGCAGAGGGAGCCCGATCTGCTGCCCGGCCGCTTCCCGAACCTGCTGGTAAACGGCGCGGACGGCATTGCCGTGGGTCTGGCCACGAACATCCCGCCGCACAATCTGGGCGAGACGATCGACGGCGTGATCGCACAGATGGAGAACCCGGATATTACGACCCGGGAGCTGATGAAGTACATCCCCGCGCCGGACTTTCCGACCGGCGGCGTGCTCGCCTGTACGGACGAGCTGTATCAGGCCTACGAAACCGGGCGCGGCAAGATTCAGCTGCGCGCGAAGGTGGAAATTGAGAAGGGCAGCGCCGGGCGCACGCTTCTGGTCGTAACCGAGATGACGTATGGCAAGAACAAGGCGGCGGTGCTTGAGAAGATTTTAAGGCTCTCGGAGGAGAAGAAGGCGCTGTTCAGCGGCATCTACGACATCCGCGACGAAAGCGACCGCATGGGCATGCGCGCGGTAATCGAGCTGAAAAAGGACGCGGACGTCGAGCGCACGCTGGCGGCACTGTATAAATACTCCGAGCTTCAGGATACCGTTGGCGTGAACATGGTAGCCATTGCCGACGGAAAGCCCATGCAGATGGGACTTAAAACGATTCTGGCGCACTACATTCGCCATCAGAAGGAGGTCGTAACCCGCAGAACGCGCTACGATCTCGAGCAGGCGCAGGCGCGGGCGCACATTCTGGAAGGTCTGATTATCGCCGTTGACAATCTGGACGAGGTCATTCGCCTGATTCGCGCCAGCAAAACGCCCAAGGAGGCGCGTGAACGCCTGATTGCGGCCTTCAGCCTTACGGAAATTCAGGCGCAGGCCATTCTGGACATGCGTCTTCAGCGCCTGACGAATCTCGAAATTCTGACGCTGCGCAACGAATACGCCGAGGTGCTCAAGCGCATCAAGTATCTGGAATCGATTCTGAAGAGCGAAAAGAAGCTGATTTCCGTGATTCGCGACGAGCTGATGGAGATTCGGGAGAAGTACGCCGACGCGCGCCGCACGCAGCTGGTCGGCGCTTTCGAGGAAGCCGAGATTGTGCCGGACGCGCCGGTGGCGGACGAGGCGGTCGTTTACCTGACGCGCGCGGGCTTCGTCAAGCGCATGCAGCCGAAGCTGTTCGAGAAATCCGTGCAGAACGGAGAGATTCCGGTGGAGCCGCCGTACCGTTTCGCCTGCGAAACGACGGATAAGCTGCTGTTCTTTACCGATCTGGGCAGCTGCTACCCGGTGACCGTATCGCAGGTTCCCGAATGCCGCGCGAAGGATCGCGGTCTGCCGCTGGGCGGTCTGCTCGCGGGGCTTGAGAAGGGCGAAAACGTAGTTTCGCTTCTGTGCGTGAAGCCGTCGGACTTCAAGGGCGAGCTGCTGTTCGTCAGCCGCGGCGGCCTTGTGAAGCGCGTGGATATGGCGGAATACAGCATCAACCGCGCGCGCTTCGCCGCCACGGGACTGAAGGAAGGCGACCGCCTGCTTACGGTTCTGCGGCTTTCGGGCGAGAGCAGCCTTCTGTTGATCACGGAGCGGGGCATGGCCATTCACTTCAAGACCGCCGAGGTTTCGCTGATCGGCCGGACGGCCGCGGGCGTGAGGGGCATTGCGCTCGCGCCGGAGGACGGCGTCGGCTTCGTTCTTCCGAACGACGAGGAGGGCGAGGTGCTGCTGGTAAGCGATAAGGGCTTCATGAAGCGCTGCCTGCTGATCGATTTTGATTTGCAGGCGCGCGCGGGCAAGGGCGTGAAGTGCTTCGCGTTCCAGAAGAACGGAACCAACGGCACGTGCGTATGCGCGGCTTTGCTTGTGAAGCAGCCGTTCGACTTCGCAGCCAAGCAGAAGTCCGGACAGGAAATGCCGCTGAACACCAACGCAGTGCGTATCGAGCGCAGGGACAGCCGTGGATCCATGTACGCCATGTGCGTATTGGACGATACAGTCGAATTTGTGGAGAAAAACATTCAAAGGGGGAGCTAATCATGGAATACGGACTTCAAATGTATTCGGTACGCGACATTACCAAGACGGATCTGGAGGGCGCGCTGAAGGCCGTCGCGGAGATGGGCTACACGTATGTGGAGTTCGCGGGCTTTTTCGGCCACAGCGCGGAGGAGGTCAAGGGCTGGCTGGACAAGTACGGCCTGAAGGTCTCCGGAACGCATACCGGCCTTCACGAGCTGGACGAGGACTTCGAGGGCACGGTGAAGTATCACAAGACCATCGGCAACACCAATATCATCATTCCCGGCCACGACCTGAGATGCCAGAGCAAGATTGACAATTTTGTCGAGAAGGTCAACCGCTATCAGCCGCTGCTGGAAAAAGAGGGCATCTCGCTGGGCTACCACAACCATTCCCACGAGTTTATTCCCAATGACGATGGCAGCGAGATTCACGAGCAGCTGGTCTATCGCACGAACATGAACATCGAAATCGATACCTTCTGGTATTTCAACGCCACGCACAAGAGCGCCGTTGGCATCATGGAGCGCCTGAAGGATCGCATCCGCGTGATTCACATTAAGGACGGCTTCATTGGCGGCGAGGGCAAGCCGCTGGGCTACGGCGAAGCGCCGGTGGCCGAGGTATACGCGAAGGCGGCGGAGATGGGCATCCTGATGGTGGTTGAGAGCGAAAGCCTGAAGCCGGACGGACTGACCGAAGCGCGCCAGTGCATTGAATTCCTCAAGTCGCAGGAGAAATAATCGCCCCATAAGCAAAGCGCCGACGGACAGCCGCCGGCGTTTTGCTTTCGATACAATCAGAATTTCAGCACGTCCAGTCTCGGACGGGTCATGAAGATGGCGTTCCCGACGTCCGCGCCGCGGGCGGTCTTGTCCTCGGCTTTCCCGGCCATGCCCTTCAGCATCTGGTCGGCGATTGCGTCGTTCAGCGGATACCAGTTGGTGAACAGCATGCCGCCCAGCCGTCCCGGCCAGCCGTAGCGCTTTCCAAGGTAGTGCGCCTCCAGCGCGTGCAGCCAGAAGTGGCAGCTGTTTTCGCCATTGTGGAAGACGGACGGCACAACGAAGAAGCCCTTCTCAATAAACGTTTCCACCGACGGATACCCGGCGCTGTGCCAATCGTAATGCCAGTCGCAGATGATCAGGTCGCGGGTGATTTCGTTTTCCATTTCGAGCGCGGGATACACGCCGAAGCGGTCGCCCTCCCACATGCTGTAGCCCAGCTTCAGGCTGTTCAGCAGGCGGTCGCCCCAGATCATCGTGTCCAGATTCTTTTCCTTCAGGTGATCGTGCAGAATTTTAATCGTGCGCGCGTACAGCGCGGCGGGGCTTTTGCCTTTGCAGCGCGGGCACATTGCCACGTCGAACAGCTCGTCCATGCCGATATGCACCGCTTCCGCACGGCAGGCATCGGCCATTTCGTCGATCATCGGGAATACGTACTGGTAAATATCGTCGTTGGACGCGCACCAGCTGTGCAGGCAGAAATCCGGCCACGTCACGTCGGCATCCAGCATGTGAGGCGTTTCCATAAATTCAGGGTGAAGACGCAGAAGCGGATAGGGAGCCGTGCGCGTTTCCGTGGACTGGTGGCTCAGGCAGGGGAACAGCGGAACCAGCCGGATGCCATGCGCCTGACACGAATCGGAAATCCTTCGCACATCCTGATAATTCACCGTGCCCATGGAATATTCCGGGAAGCAGGTGAACTGATAGCGCGCCTCCAGAATCAGCGTGTTGAAGCCGCGCGGCGCGAGACCCTCCTCAATTACGCGAAGCATCGCGGGCACGTCCTTGTGGTTTTTGAGAATCGTGTGGAAACCGACCATGGGTTTACTTCTGTCAAACATGATTTCGCCTCCAATGTGGATATAAATGCAATGAAAACCATTGACAAATAAAACGGACGCGGATAATATAGCATAAACGCACGAACATGTCAACGAAAATGACGCGCAAAAATTGTCCGTGCGGCAGGAAATGCGGCGCGCGCGAAGAATATAAACGGTGAGAACAGGAAACGGAAGTGCGAAAGAAATGCTGAAATATCTGAAGAGGTACGGCGGGGTTTCGTTTGAAGAGCAGCCGCTGAACGATGTGGACAGGCTGATCTTCGCGCAGATGGCGTATGTCGATTTTCCGGCGGACGCGCAGACGGACGCTCCGCTTTCGCAAATTCTCGGACGGGTCACGTTTGAAAGGAAGGAAGCGGCGGAGGAAGTGCGTTTTCGCTTTCAGTCGAAGAGCGACCGCGAGCTTTGCACGCTGGCCGCCGCGGCGAAGCGATACGCGGATGTTCGCTTTCACGGCTTCTTCCGCAGCGCGGACGCGGACGCGCCGTTCGCCGCGCTGGCCTTGCTTCTGCCGGACGGCGCGCAGCTGATCGCCTTTCGCGGCACGGACAACACGCTCAAGGGCTGGAAGGAAGACTTTGACCTTGCGGTGCGAACCGAAATTCCGACGCAGGGAACGGCAAAAAAGCTCGTGGAGGCCGCGGCAAAGGAGGAACGGCCGCTGGAGCTGTGCGGGCATTCCAAGGGCGGGAACCTTGCGCTGTACGCGGCCGTGTTCGCGGGCGCGCAAGCGCAGAGCCTGCTTCGTCAGGCGGTCAGCTTTGACGGGCCGGGATTGTCGGCGGAGGTCATGCGCTCGGCGGAATACAGGCAGGCTTCGGACAGGCTGCGGCTGGTTGTGCCGCAAGCGTCGCTGGTTGGGCTTCTGTTCCATCAGCCGGAAAGCGTCCGCGTCGTACAGAGCAGCACCTACAGCGTGCTTCAGCACTATCCATACACATGGAGAACCGACGGCATGGACTTTGCCGAGGCGCGCAGGCTGACCGCGCCCGCGCGGCTGATCGGGGATACCGTGTGCGGGCTGATTGAGCAGATGCCCATCGACATGCGCGCGCGGTTCATCGACGCGATTTATGAAATCGTGTGCGCCACGGGCGCGGAGACGCTCAACGACATCGTGCGCGGGTGGATTAGCAACACGCCGCGCGTGCTCAAAAAGCTGGCCGTGACCGACGCGAAGACCTACGCGCTGATCGCGCGCACGGTGCTGCTGTTCTGGCGTTCGGCCGCGGAGGCCTTTGGCCTGATGCTCACGGGAAACGACGAGGCAAGTGAAATTCAACGATAGAAAAAGGAGAGCATGTCATGAAAATCCTTCTGATTCGCCACGGGGACCCCGATTACACCATCGATTCGCTCACGGAGAAGGGCTGGCGGGAGGCGAAGCTGCTTTCGAACCGCCTTGAGAAGCTGGAAATTCGGGATTTTTATGTTTCTCCGCTGGGACGCGCGAGAGCGACGGCGCAGCCGACGCTTGAAAAAATGAATCGCACCGCCGAGATACTCCCGTGGCTGGCGGAATTCCGCGGCTGGGTGGAGGATCCGTTCGGACAGCCGGAGCCGCAGCACCGCATTCCGTGGAACCTGATGCCGCAGTACTGGACGAAGTTCCCGGAGCTGTTCGACCGCGACCATTGGATGGAGCATCCGCTGATGCGGACGGGAACGCTTCGCGAGATCGTTCAGGAAACCAACGAGGGCGTGGACGCGCTTCTGGAACGATATGGCTACAAACGCGACGGCATGATCTTCCGCACCGAAAACAACACGACGGACACGATCTGCCTCGTCTGCCATTACGGCGTGGGCATGGCCATCCTGTCGCACCTGCTTGGCGTGGCGCTGCCGATTCTGTGGGGCAGCTTCATGCTGCCGACCACCTCGGTCACGACGCTGGTGACAGAGGAGCGCGTTCCGGGCGAGGTGTTCTTCCGCTGCTTCCAAATGGGCGACACCGCGCACCTGTACGCGGGCGGCGAGCCGAATTCGCAGGCGGGTATGTTCAAGGAAAAGCTGTAAAAAGGGGGAATAAAAAAGCATTCGACGGCGGAAACGCAATCGAATGCTTTTTTGAATCAATAGCCCCAAGCCTTCAGTTCAGGATGCACCGTCCACGCGGGTGTGGGCGCGGGCGTTACTCCAAGCGCGGGGGTCGGGTCGGGCGTGGTGTCCGGCGCGGGGGTTACGTAGTATTTATTCTTCGGGTCGGGATCGGTCGGATCCCAGTTGCTCGTGCGCTTGGGCGGCTTGAGCGAGGCAAGCAGCTCTTCATCCCGTTCGCCGCTGTTCATCACGCGAATCGGCGTGCCTACGGGGCAGTTTACGTACATCCAATACGCGTCGCCCGCCGTCAGTCGCACGCAGCCGGAGGAAACATTCTGCCCCAGCTTGTCGTAATAGTGGTGCTTGATCTTTCCCGCGTTCTGCGTGTAATAGCAGCAGGAGTGAAAGAGGAACGGGCCGGAGATGCGGTTCGCGTACTGCGCGTAAGAGCCGTTGCCCATCTTGCGCCAGCGATACTTCTCGCCCAGACGGTACATACCGTCCTCCACCTTGTCCTTCGAGCCGGTAGAGCAGATGAACTGCTTCACAACCAGATCGTAATAGCCCGTTTCTCCGATGGTATAGATCGTTACCACCTGCTTGCCCTTGTCCAGTTCGATGAAATATGGATACTCCAGATCGACGGGCGTGGGCTCCGGGGTCGGCTCGGGCGTGGGCGTCGCGGTGGGTACGGGCGTGGGTTCGGGGGTTGGCGTCGGAGTGGCAGTCGGAACCGGCGTGGGCGTCGGCGTGGGCGTGCGGTGTACCTCCGCCTGATAATCCCCGTTTGCCTCGTGAATGCTCGTGAGCACCAGAATCAACAGCGTCAGGACGCACACAGCCAATATGGAAACCGTGCCATACAGCAGCGGCTTGTTGTTTTTTTTCCTGCGATGAGCAGGATGCTTTGCGGATGCTTGCTTGTTCATTTTTATTTCTCCATCGTTATTCACAAAAATTATAAAACCGAGGTTTGTCATTGACAAGCATAGAAACGTAAATATGCGTAAAGATCACAGCAGAATCCGGTTCACCGTGTACATCCACACGCAGTAGCCATACAGCACGGCAAGCAGCGCGTACACGAGCACGCGTGCCCAGCGCCTGCGAACGCGGGCGAGAATCAGGTAGGCGGGGTACATGGCGCAGAGGTAGCGCGGGCCGCTGATCAGCATTGTGGGGGAGATGACGACGTTTTCATATACGAGTGCGTAGGCGAGGTCGGGCGCGTTCAGTCTTCGCGCGCTGAGCGCAAGCATCACGGCGCTCAAGAACAGAAAGACCGACTGCGGAATCCATACGCCCCAGCGGTACCAGTCTACATTTGGGTGAACGAGATAGTATGCGGTATACCGCGCCGTGCGGAACACGGAGCCGGCGCTCTGTCCCCAGTGCTCGCGCTGATAGATGAGAAACTGGAACGGGTTGCCGGTCACGACGGCGTTGATGATCACATAAGCCGCGAAGCCGGAGAGGATGGGCAGGCATTTGAGCGCGCTCATAAGGAGGGCGCGCGCCTTGCCGTCTCCGCGTCTGCGCGCGGCGCGAATCAATTCATAGTACAGCGGCACGGCGCAAACCGCGCCCGGAAGCCGGGAAAACGACGCGAGCGCGCCGAACAGCAGCGCGCACAGGAAACGCTGCCTACGCGCCGACAGAACGCTGAGCAGCGTGCACAGAAAAAACACCGATTCGGTGTAGGGGATGGAAAAGAACATTCCGGTTGGGCAGAAGAGGAACAGCCACGCGGCGCACCGCGCGCATTTCGAACCATAGGCGTCCTCCGTAAGCCGAAACAGCACGCAGGCCGCGCCGAGAAGAGCCGCGTTCGAAACAATGAACGCCCACGCGGTGACGGACAGAAACGGAAAAACCGCGCGCAGGCCGCGCACAAGATAGGGATACAAAGGATAGAACACGATATGCAGCCGCGCGTCGCCCTCCGTGACATAGCCGTTTTTGGCAATGCCAAGATAGTGCGGCGCGTCCCATTGCGTCCAGATGAAAAGCTGATTGTTCAGATAGGTATCCAGACTGCCCGAAAGCGCGTTTCCAACAAACCCGATTGCCCATATGAGCGCGCGGGAGAGGACGAAGGCAATCAAAATCGTCCGCAGCACGGCGAACGCGGGCGCGGACCGCTTTGAGGCGTGCGTTTCCGTCGGGTTCAGCGCGCCCGCAAAGTAGCGCCAAAGCGCGACGACGAGCGCGTAGAGCAGAAGAGCACACACGACATATGGGTAGATACCGATAAAAAGGTCAGTCATCGTCATCAAACAGGCGCGCGGAGGGCTTCGCCGATCGACCGTCGCGCGCGGACGGGGCGTACAAAGGAGAGGAAGCGCCGCGCGGTTTGGCCTTCGCGGGCTTCACGTCGAACAGAGAAGCGTCCATGAACAGGTCTTCCTTTTTTCGGCTTTCCGCTTTCGCGTCCGTCTGCCGCGAGGGCTTTACGTCAAACAGAGACGGCTCCATGAACAGATCGTCCCCGCTCTCGTCCTCCGGTTCCCTGTGAACGTCGCCCTCCCGACGCGGAATCCTTGTGGACGGCTGCACGCGCCGCGAGGGCGACGGGCGGCGGGCGGAAGGAAGCGGCGCACTCGGTTCCAAAATTGCGTCGTCCACCACCATGCGCTTTTTGCGGAACCACCACCAGAATGGCCGCCAGCGAAGCAGGTATACGACGACGTCCATCACTACGCCGATCGTCAGCAGTATGACGAACAGACTTTTCCAGCTGCCCGAAAGCCAGCTTAAAAGCGAGCCGCCGCTGCTGCCGGTAAACAGCGACCAAACGCCGTTCATCAGCGCCCGAAACCACGAAAGCATGATTTCCAGCACGTCTCCCGCAAACTGATTGTGACCCATTTTCTTCCTCCGTTTAGCTTTCCGCAGCCGCCGCGGCGGTCTCTTCCAGCGTAACCTTGATTGTGGATGGCGTTAATGAGGCGTATGAAAGCTCGGAATTGTTCCCGATGACGATCGGAAGCTCGTAATTTCCGGCGCTGAGCCCGGTGAGATCGACGTAGGCGTACACATCGTCGCTCTCCAGTTCAGCTACCTGCGAGCGCGGGCCGGTGACCTGCACGGAGAAATGGTCGGCGGACAGCGTCGCCGTCAGGCCGTCCGCGAGGCCGAACGTCTTCACGGGAATGTCATCCAGCACGTTCGTGTCCTGAATCTCGGCGATCGTCACGGTCATGTACACCTGCTTGGAGGATACGTACTTAAACTCGGACAGGTTCGAGAAGGACAGCGTCTCCGTGAACGACTTGGTGGGCGACGCGGTCTTCAGCTTGTCCGGAATCTTCAGCGGAAGATGCTCAAGATCCTCCAGCAGGTCGGACTCCGCGGCCACGGTAATCGTGGCCGGCATGAAGCTGATGGAGGTAATCTCATACCCGTCCGCCACGCCCAGCTGGGAGGGATCGAGCACGACGCTCAAATCCTTCTTGGGATAAATGTCCACCTTAATGGCGCAGGTGGACGCGGATTTTTTCAGAAGGCGCGAGGATGGGATGGCTTCGCGCGACTGGTCGAGCAGCGAAACCAGCGCGGAGCGGCGGAACGAAGCCGTCTGGTCGCTCACGTCCAGCTGCGCGCGGATGCCAAAGACCGTCTGCACGATGGACATGGGGCCGGACACGGTGATCTGCTGGGGGTTAACGGAATCCGTTTCCACATTGTACCAGTAGTGCTCGGCATCCATGCCGGTTAAATTGACCTCGATGGGCATGTCGCGGGAGTCAAGGCTTTCCACGCGCACGGTCACACTGTCGGGATACAGCTTCGTGACGGTTCCAATGCGCGATTCGGCGAGCAGAGGCACGTCATAGGTTCCCTCGACGCGAATGCTGGACACGTCCAGCGACACGTCGATGCTGCCGCGCGTCACGCGGGAAAGCTGATTCTGCGGCGCTTCGACGACGGCGGAAATCTCTCCCTGATATTCGGAATACACGTCGGTCGCCAGCGCGAGGCCGTATACGTTCAGGGAAGAGGTTCCGGTGACGGAAATGCTCAGCCCGGACATGTGCTTGCTGCGCGTGAGCGATGGCGTGTTGTCGATGATGTAGACCCAGAGAATAATGGCGAAAAGGAGGCTTAAAAGCTTCAGCCACAGCTGTCCCGTCAGCGCGTGCCAGAGGCGCTTGCCCATTTCGCGAAAGTTCAGGTTTTTCAAAAGCCCCTTCATGGCTGAATCCCTCCTTATGGCCGATCGGCTTCGCCGCTGGCGTCATCCGACTTCTGCGCGGGGGCAGACCTGCTGCCGGCGTATTTGCGCTGCAGGCGTGCAGGAAGACTGCGGACGCTGTCCGCTTGGAAAAGGTCGGTCAGAATCTGCGTGAGCGCCTTTGCGTCCAGATAGCGGGTCAGCTTGCCCTCGCGCGCCATGGAAATGATGCCCGTCTCTTCGGACACGATCAGCGCCACGGCGTCCGTAGTTTCGCTGATGCCGAGCGCGGCGCGGTGGCGCGTGCCCAGCTCCTTGCTGATGGTGGGGTCGTCAGACAGCTGCAAAATGCAGGCGGCCGCGAGAATGCGCCGGTTGCGAATGATCATCGCGCCGTCGTGCAAAGGCGTGTTCGGCTCAAATACGTTTTCAATCAGCGGCGCGGAAATGTCAGCGTCCAGCGCCGTGCCGGTGTCCGAAAATTCACGAAGGCCGGTCTTCTGCTCGATGATGATCAGCGCGCCGATGCGCTTTCGGGACATGTTGCTCATGGCCTGCACAAGCTCGGTCACGCAATCGTCCGCCGAGCGCTGGGCGCGCAGCTGCGCGGGATTGATCAGCGACGTGCGGCCAATCTGCTCCAGCGCCTTGCGCAGCTCCGGCTGGAAAAGAATCACCAATACGATTACACCGGTATTGAAGAACTGCTGAAGCGTCCAGTTAATGACGTTCAGCTGCAGGATGTCGCTCAGCCAGAAAAAGATGAGCAATACGCCAATGCCCTTAAATACGGCGCTGGCGCGCGTGCGAAGCAGCAGGCGGATGATTCCATAGATCACCACAGCCATCAGAAAAATGTCCAGAAAATTCCGCCAATCCGGCTGCTGGAAAAGATTGGTATATAGCGTCGAAATGCTCGACCACAGCGAATACAACAGATTCAAACGGACACCTCCCCAAACGCGCTCTGCCCTCTCTATTATAATGCAAAGCTCGTCCAAATGGAATCCGTTTTCGGATTTTTTTCAGCAATTTTTGTTGTTAATATGTTGCAGATCCCTGAGCGCGCAGGGCAAGAGCGCCGTTCAGCTGCGAAAGGTAGCCGACCAGCGCGGTCTCAAGCGCTTGGGAGGGCGCTCCGGCGGCATAGCAGGCGGAAAGGCGCGTGGAGGTATCCGAGATTTTGCGCAGAAGCAGGCGGCAGTTGATCGCTTCCTCGGGCGCACAGGCGTTGAGCGCCTCCAGCACGCACAGCTGCTTGTCGAGCTCCGGTAAGAGCGTGCCGCGAATGTCCGCGCCCACGACGGCCATTTTCCGCCCCAGACGCTGGCACTCGCTCAGCCTGCGCGTCATTTGTTCGTTAAACGCGCGGGTAACGCGTTCGTTTTCGCGCCGCGCGCGTTCAAGCGCGCGAACGCACGAGGTTATGGTAAGGGTGAGCGCGAGCGTAAGCAGAAGGGCGGCCAGAAGGCGAAAAAGAGAGCGTCTGCGCACAGGTAATTCCTCCCATCATCCATTGTGACGGTATTTCTTATGCGCAGACGAAGCGTTTTATGAGCTATTTTTCAGCAATAATCAAGGATGGTGGCGAAATCGCGCGCGGGAAGCGTCAGCTCCCGGCTATGCGCACGGCGCGCGCCGGTCGCGTTGACGAACGCGGTCTCGTCGGCAATCGGGAAATCGATGACGGGGGTTTTGTAGTGCATGGGAACGACGGCCTTCGGCTTCGCCTCGCGGATGATGGCGAGCGCCTGCTCGGTGTCGATGGTGTAAAAGCCGCCGATGGGAATCAGCATCAGCGACGCGCCGGAGAGAAACGCGATCTGGCGCGCGTCCGGCATGTGGCCGAGGTCGCCCAAATGCACCACCGTCTCGCTGCCGAACTGAAATTTGAAAAGCAGGTTCGTTCCGCGCTTCGCGCCGTGCGCGTCGTCATGAAACGAGGGAATGGCTTCCACGCGCGCGCCGCCCAGCGTCCAAACGCCCTCAGTATCGAGAATCCGCTTCGGCCCTGTGAGCGAGGACGGGTCGTTGTGGTCATGATGCGCGTGACTGATCGTCACCACGTCGGCATGGTCGGCTGGACGGGCGTAGCCGACGGAAGCGTCAAACGGGTCAGTCACAAAGGTAAAGCCGTTGTCCAGCGTAAGGGTAAAGCAGGCGTGTCCATTGAAACGAAGCTTCATTTTATCTTCCTCCTTCAAAAATCGATTTGAGAAACCGCGTGTCCTCCGCGCGGCGCAGCCGCAGGCACTCGGCAAGCGCCTCGCGCAGCGCGCGGTCGCGAGCTTCGGGCGCGGCCTTGAGAAGCCGAAGGTAGAGCCCGCGAAGCGCCTCGGGTACGTCCGGCAGCCGCGGCGAAAGAAACAGAAGCCCGCTCTCGCAGTGCAGCGTAAACAACGCTTCCAAAGAGGGGATAGCCGTAGCCCTGCGCCGGGGCGCGTCCGAGACGAACAGCGCGCGCCCGCGATCCGCGCGAACGAACGCGCCGCAGGGTCTGAGCGCTGCAAGGGCCGCGTCCTTCAGGCGCGCGTATTCCGCGTCGAGCAGGGGATAAACGTTCATCGGCGCGGCTCCTCAAGGGAAAGAAACGCGCGCGGCAGCGCTTCGATCAGGTCGGTCGGCAGCAAGGAGAACGTGCCCTTCTCCGCGGCGGCCAGCTCTCCGGCGCGGCCATGCAGCTCGCTGCCCAGCCAAAGCGCCGTCGTGGGGGAGAGCCCCTGCGCCAGCAGCGCGCCAACGATGCCGGTGAGCGCGTCGCCGCTGCCGCCCTTCGCCATGCCCACGCTGCCGGACGCGGAGAGGAAGCGGCCGTCTCCGACGATCAGCGAGCAGGCGCCCTTCAGAAGCACCGCGGGGGCGAGCGCGTGCAGGCACACCGCGGCTTCCATGGCCGGGAGCATTCCGCCGTTCAGCCGCGCGGCCTCGCCGGGATGCGGGGTCAGCGCGCAATTCGCGTGAAGAAGCGCGCGCAAAGAAGCATCCTTCGCGATCAGATTCAGTGCGTCCGCGTCCAATACGGCAGGCAGCCCACTCTCCAGAATCACGCGGACGCATTCGCCGCTCGCGCGCATGGAAAGTCCGCAGCCCGCGGCAACGGCGGTCTTCCCGTGCAGCGCGCCGCGCAGAAGGGGAGCCGCGTCGGCGTTCAGCGCGCCGTTCGTCTCCGGCAGGGGGATGCACATAGCCTCTGGCGCGAGCGTTTGCAGGATGGGCAGGCAGCTTTCGGGGCAGGCGACGGTGGTCAGTCCCACGCCCGCGCGCAGGGCGGCGCGGGTACACATCGCCGCCGCGCCCGCCATGCCGCGCGAGCCCGCGACGATCAACAGATGCCCGAAATCGTTCTTGTGCGCCGTGCGCCTGCGCGAAGGCAGCGCACGCGCCGCGTCCGAAGCGTCGACGAGGCACAGAGCGTCCTTCGGCAGAAGTTCGGCGGGAATGCCTATGTCCCGCACGAGGAGCTCTCCGCACACGTCCATGCCGCCGCCGAGCCAGTGGCCGGGCTTGGCCGTCTGGAACGCGACGGTCACGTCCGCGCGGACGCACGGCGAAAACACCGTTCCGTCGTCAGCGGACAGGCCGGATGGAATGTCCGCGCTGATCGTGAGCGAACCGGCCTCTCGGTCGGCGTTCATGCGCTCGATCACGCGCGCGGCGTCGCCCTCGGGCGCGCGGGAAAGGCCGATGCCGAACAGGCAGTCCGCCCACGCGTCGGGGCGGGGAATCGCGTCGAGCCCGCGAACGTCCGCGAACGCGAACACCGTGCCGCGGGCGCGTTCGCAGTTTCGAATCGCGTCGGCGGTGCGCGGCTGTCCGACGGGCAGGATGATGGCGCGGCCGCCCTTTTCGGCGAACAGGCGCGCGGCGGCATAGCCGTCTCCGCCGTTCCCGCCGGTTCCGCACGCAAACACGCACGTCTTCCCGCGTCCGTCCAGCGCACGCAAAAGCTCGCTGCACAGCGCTTCGGCGGCGCGCTCCATCAGCTCGATGGCGGAAACACCGGTGTCAAAGTATGCCTGTTCCATGTCGCGCATCTGCCGCGCGGTCAATATTGGCTTCATGAAGGATTCCTCCGTTGTCTGAAAATCCGTTTTCCGCTACATGTACATGTACCCCATCAGCTCACGCACGGAAACGTCTACGGCGCGCACGATGGGCTGGCCGCGGTCAGACGTATTCACACTCCGCGCGTCGTCGTTGTCAAAATCGCGCGGGAAACCACACCTCCGCGCGGAAACACGTTCCGTTCGTGCTGCACATATCCCATCAGCCCACGCACGGAAACGTCTCCGGCGCGCACGATGGGCTGGCCGCGGTCAGACGTATTCACACTCCGTGCGCCGTCGTTGGCAAAATCGCGCGGAAACACGTTCCGTTCGTGCTACACATATCCCATCTGCCCGCGCACGGAAACATCGCCGGCGCGAACGATGGTCTGGCCGCGGTCGGGGGTATCGACGATCAGCGCGCCGTCGGCGGCGAAGTCGCGCGCGAAGCCGGCGAAGGCTTCCGTCTGTCCCTGCACGCGGATTTCCCTTCCCAGCGTCGCGGAGAGCGGACGGATTTCCGAAAGAATCGCGGAAAGGCCGGCACTTTGATACAGCACCCGCGCGTCGTCAAAGCGGCGCACAATTTCGGTGGCCGCGTCCTCCGGCTGGATTCGCGCGCCGCAGGCGCTTTCCAGCGTCGCCGCCCACGGAAGCTCTGGCGATAGTGCCTGCCCCAGAAGGTTTACGCCGATGCCTACGACCGCCCACGCCAGAGATGTTCCGTCCGCGCGCATTTCGGCCAGCATGCCCGCGATTTTTCGCCCGCCGCACACGAGGTCGTTCGGCCACTTGATGCGCACCGAATTGTTCGCCCGTTCGTTCAGCGCCTTCGCGGCCGCCAGCGCGGCCACAAATACCAGATCCGCCGCGGCAACGGCGGGCAGAGCGCCCGGCGCGGGGCGAACCAAGATGGAGAACCACGCGCCTGTGCCCGGTCTGGACAGCCATTTGCGGTCGAAGCGGCCGCGTCCGGCGGACTGCTCGCGCGCGAACGCGACGGCGCCGTCCGGCGCGCCCTCCTCGGCCCATGCCTTCAGGCGCGTGTTCGTGGAATCGGCCAGCTCGTAGACGCGCGCGGTGTGTCCGGCGAGAAAACTTTCCTTATAAAGGTTTTCGATACTCATGGGAAAGCCTCCCGGTTTACTGGTCGAGTTCCTTGCGATGAAGCGATTTTTCGGTGCTGAAGCCCTCCGGATAACGCGCCTTGAGCTTGTCGATGTTCGCCTGAAGAATTTCCTCCAGCGTCAGTCCCAGCGCGGTGGCTGTCTCGGCGAGATACCACGCAATGTCGCCCAGCTCCTTCGCAAGATGTGCCTTGTCCAGCTCGTGCCCCTGCGCAAGCCATTTTTTCACAATGTCAATCGCTTCGCCCGATTCGCCGCAAAGCCCCATCACGCCGTTTAAAAGCACGTCGCGCTCGCTCAGCGCCGGGTTCTGCGTCGTCATGGCCAGTTTCTGATATTCGTTGATCGTCATAGGTCTGTCCTCCGGTTCCGTTTTCTACAGTATAGCAAACGGAAATCGGCGCGTCAAGAAAGAGGTAGACGAAGTTCATAGCCCGTGCTATAATATACACAAAAATGGAAAGGAAGAAACAAAAATGAAACGTGGAATCGCGATGCTTCTGGCGCTTTTGCTGGCGCTGTCCTTTACGGCGGCTGCCGAGGCATCTACTTCGACGGAGGAATGGATGATCGGAGAGACAATCGAGCTGGCGAAGCGGATTCAGGCGCTCGGCGCGGACGAGGCGTATGGACGCATGTATTCGTCGGACGAGCAGATTCTCTCCGTCGGCAGGACGGCGGCGCAGATGACGATCCCGGACGCTTCGAAGGCGACGGTGGCCTATCTAAGCCTGAACGCGCTCATGATGAACGGAGCCGGGCTTGCGCTGGAGTTTTCAGAGGAAGCCGGACGTGCGCTGAACGCGCAAATCGGCGGCATGTTGCTTCAAATGACGGCTAACGCGTATGGCGTTTATGCGACCGCGGGGACGAGCGTCTATCACGCGGAAGAGGTTTACACCGGATTTGACGCGCTTCCAAGCGCGGTTGTGCTGCTGGACTGCGACACGGCGGCGGTTGGCGCGGCTTTCTCGATGAGAGATAACGGCGTTGTAACGGCAACGGCTATGTTGCTGCCCGCGGGCGTTTCGGACATGTTTTCCGCGATTGGCGCGCCTGCGGCGCCGGTGGAGAGCCGAACCATTCAGGCAACCGAGGGAGACGACTGGTATGAGGCCGCGGCGCTTGACGCGGCGGCGCGGCTGAAGCTTCTGATGTCGGACGGGATGTATGTGGAAGGCATGGGCGCGTCCGACGAGATCAAGGCCGTTCTTGACGGCTATGCCGCGGGCGAGGACGCGGGCATGGAATGCGTGCGGGAGATCGTTCCCTCGAAGGACATTCTGCCGCATATGAGCTTTGAAAATGAGACGCAAAAGCGGTTCATGACCGAGAATCTGGCTTCTCAGCTGCCGACGATTCTGCTTGGGCGCAAGGGCGCTGCGGAGCTTGCGGCGGGAGGCGTGGTGAACGCGGCGCTTTACTACAGCGGTTTTCCGGATTTCGAGAGCCGCGTGGTGTTCGTGGACGCGAAAACGTTTATCGCGGGCGTCTCGCTTACGAACATGGGCAAGGGTGTTGTGTGCGTGCGCGCAATTCCCATGCCTGACGATATTCTGAACGATTTCTCTGAAACGGACATTCCGGACATGCTCGGAATGGCGGGCTGAAAAGCTAACCCAAAATATGGTTGAATTTTGCGGGGCGAGTGGGTATAATACCATTGTCCGCAGAGAATGCGAATCATCCGAAGGGAGAAAAAATCATGGACGAAGAGCTCGATCTCGTAGTGTTTGAGGACGATCAGGGAAACCAGATCACGATGGAGGTCATCGATTACTTCTTCTACGAGGGTCAGGAATACGCAATGCTGACCGATTATCAGGAGGACAGCGAGTGCGACGCGTGCGAGAAGGAAGATTGCGAAGGCTGCCCGGAGCAGGAAATCGTGATCATGCGCGTGGAGCCCGTGGGCGACGATGAGGAAGAATTCGTGCCCGTGGACGAGGAGCTTGCCAGCCGTCTGATTGAAATGATCGAGAGCGGCGCGTTTGACGATGACTTTGAGGAAGAGGAAGACGACGAGGAGCCGTAAATTCGACCTCTGACCGGCGGAGCCAAACGCCCGCCGGTTTTTTCTTGTCTTTATGTACGCCTTCAGGAAGGAAGAAGCAAATGCAAATCACCGTACAGGCACAGGCGAAAATCAACTGGGCACTGGATATTCTCTCAAGGCGCGCGGACGGCTATCACGAGATGGATATGCTGATGCAGAAAATCGCGCTGGCCGACGAAATCCGCTTTGAAATCGCAAGATGGACGACTCTGACCGTCAACGGCCATCTGATTTCGAACGCCGAGAAGAACCTGATTGTGCGCGCGGCCAAGCTGCTCAACGAATATATGGGCGAGAAGCGCGGCGTTCGGATTACGCTTTCCAAGCGCATTCCCGTGCGCGCGGGTCTGGGCGGCGGCAGCGCCGACTGTGCCGCGGCGCTTTTGACGCTGAACGACCTGTGGGGCTTCCGGCTTCCAGTTAAGACGCTGAAAAAGCTGGCGCTCAGCTTGGGCGCGGACGTGCCGTATTGCATGGAAAACGATTTCTGCCGCGTGCGCGGAATTGGCGAGGACGTTCAGACGCTGGAAAACGCGCCGGGGATTCCGTTGGTCGTGGCGTGCGTAAGCCCGGGGCTTTCGACGCAGGCGGTGTTTGCCAATTTTGACGAGGCGGGAGATTCGCCACTGAACGTGCCGATGGAGAAGCTGTATGCCTGCCTGTCCTCCGGCGATTTCCGCGCCGCGGACGAAATCAGCGGGAACGCGCTGGAGCGCGCCGCGATTCGCCTGCTTCCGGCCGTCGCGGACACCATGGAGCGGATGCGCGCCTGCGGTTCTTTGTATACGCGCATGTCCGGAAGCGGCTCGGCCGTGTTTGGCGTGTTTGAAACCGCGGACAAGGCGCGCGAGGCTGCGCAGATGATTGAAGGCGCGACCGCGACGGAAACCGTCTGATTTTCTCGGAAAAGTGAATAATTTCCCGCGCATTTGCCGACGATAGATGCATAAAACCCGGGAGGTTTGCATCATGCGTCGGCTTTTGTTATGTCTTATTTGTCTTGGATTTTTGTTTACATCGGTTTATGAAGCGGAAGCGTCTTCGCCCGTGCGGCTGCACATTGTGGCGGACAGCAACGAACCCGAGGCGCAGAGGCTGAAGCTTCTCGTGCGGGATCGCGTGGCGCAGGAAGTGCGGGCACTGCTGTCCTCCGCGCGCGGCGAAGCCGAGGCCTGCGCGATTCTGCGTGAAAAGGCCGCCTATCTTCGCGCTCGCGTGCGGCAGGCGGCGCGGGAAAACGGATACGACGGGCGCGTCGCGATTCGGCAGGGACAAATGTCCTTTCCGGCAAGGTTGTATGGAACGCTGCTTCTGCCCGCGGACATGTATGACGCGGTGCGCGTAGAGCTTGGCGCGGCGCAGGGGCGAAACTGGTGGTGTGTATTGTATCCGTCGCTCTGCGTTCGCGGAAGGAAGGATGGGCCGATTCGCTTTTATTCCAGCGTGCGCACGTGGCTTGAGCGGATTCGAAGGGAGGGCTTGGGACTGTGAAACGAACGACGGCTTTCCTGCTGGCAATGTCTTTCCTAATCGCTCTATGCCTGCCGCTCGCGCGGGCGGAAATCGTGCTGGAGGTGGGCTCCAGCGGCGCGAATGTGACAAAGGTGCAGAACCGCCTGATTCAGTATGGATACATGACCGGCAGCGCCGACGGAAAGTACGGCGAAAAGACGCGCGACGCGGTGATTCTGTTTCAGAAGCGCAACGGCCTGACGGTGGACGGGCGCGTCGGCAAGGCGACGGCCGCGGCGCTGGGCGTTACGCTTACGTCGTCTACGTCCTCTTCCGCTTCAACGATTGTATCGGCGGATCAGAAGCTGCTGGCGAAGCTGGTATACGCCGAGGCGCGCGGCGAGAGCTACAAGGGGCAGGTGGCCGTGGCGGCGGTCGTGCTGAACCGCGTGGCATCCTCCTCGTTCCCGAACACGATTTCGGGCGTGATCTACCAGACGGGCGCGTTTTCATGCGTCAGCAACGGTTCAATCAACAACACGCCGAACGACACGGCTATTCGCGCGGCGCTCGACGCAATGAACGGCTGGGACCCGACAAACGGCTGTCTCTACTATTATAATCCCGGAAAGACCAGCGATTCGTGGATTCGCACGCGCACGGTCGTTACGGTGATCGGCAATCATTATTTCGCGAGGTAGCACAATGAGGGAGCGATGGATGAAAACCGCGCTTTGCGCGGTATCGGCGCTGCTTGTGGCGATGGCAGCGCTGTACGCGAGCGCAGCTTCGGATGGAAAGAAGCGCGAAATGGCGCTGAACACCGTCTATCAGCGGGCGTTTTATGAAACCTGCGAATACGTGAGCGGCATGGAAAACGATTTGAGCAAGCTGAATGCCACGAGCAGCGCGCGCACGCAGGTGTCCCTGCTCGACGACCTTTCCCGCCGGGCGCAGGGCGCGCAGTGCAATCTGGCGCTGCTGCCCGTGAGCATGGACGCGGCGACGGCCACAATGAAATTTGTGAATCAGGCGGGGGACTATGCCGAAACGCTCAGCGCGCGGCTGTCCGCCGGAGGGACGCTGGGCGAGGAGGATCGTGCGCAGCTTGACGTACTTTCGGAAAGCGCGTCCCTGTTCGCGTCGCGGCTGAACGAAGCGCTGACGACGGGCGCGTTCACCGTCGGGGACGCGGGAGAGGTGCCGGAGCTGCTGGCGAACGCGCCGGATACATCCTACCCCACGCTTCTCTACGACGGCCCGTTCTCCGACGCACGGCTGGACGGCACGGCGCGCGGCCCCTTCGGCGACGAGATGACGCGCGAGCAGGCAGCGCAGGCCCTGAAGGATTTCCTTGGCGACGACGCGGACGGCATCTCGTTCACCGGCGACGCGCAGGGCGAAACGGAGCTGTATGAGTTCACGCTTCGCTATCACGGGAACGAATGCAGCGCGGGCGTAAGCAAAAAGGGAGGCAGGCTGTTCTATCTTCTGCCGGACGCGCCGGGCGGCGAAAGCCTGCGCACGCAGGAGGAATGCGTCGAAGGTGCGAAAGCCTTCCTCGAAGGCCGCATTCCGGGCGAGGTGCAGGAAAGCTACTATCGCGTGTACGGCGGCGTGCTTACCGTGAACATGGTGCCGGTGGAAAGCGGAATCCTGCTGTATCCCGACCTGATCAAGGTGCAGGTTTCCATGAGCGACGCGAGCGTAATCGGGCTTGAAATGAAGAATTACTACCGCAATCACGCACCGCGCGCGCTTCCGGAGCCGTCTATCGACGAAGCGCAGGCGCTCGCGCTGGCCGGAACGCGGCTTGAAACCGAGGGTGCGCGGATGTGCCTGATTCCCATTCGCCAGACCGAGGCACTGTGCTATGAGGTGCGCGGCCGGGAGGGGGAGGACGAATTCCTGCTTTATATCGACGCGCAGACCGGCGCGGAGCAGACGCTGTTTCAGCTTTTGAAGGCGCCCGACGGGACGCTCGCGGAATAGGAGGGGCGCATGAACAGATTCTCACCGGAAGCGCCCGCACGGCATACGATGAACAAGACCATGTATGCGGAGCGTGATCCCATGATCGCAAGAGGCGAACTGTACAGCGCCTGTCTCGATCCGGTTGTCGGCTCCGAGCAGGGCGGCGTGCGTCCCGTGCTGGTGATTCAGAACGACGTCGGGAACCGCTACAGCCCAACGGTGATCGTGCTCGCGGTTACCGGACAGCTGAATAAGGCGAAGCTTCCCACGCACGTGTCGGTCGCGGCGCAGGGAAACGGCTTGCAAAAGGATTCGGTCGTGCTGGCCGAGCAAATCCGCACACTCGATAAGCGCCGCCTCAAGGAGCGAATCGGCTGCCTGACCCCGGAACAGATGGAGCAGGTTTCGGAGGCGTTAAAAATATCCCTTGGTTTCCCAAGCTGACGAGAAGAGGGCCTTCCGCAAGGAATCGCCCTCTGTTTGCCAAGCAGATCCGCCCTGCCGCCTTCGCTTTGAAATTCTGTTTTCCAATCATTAAAAAGCAAAAAATGTTCATTACCCTCTTGACAGATTTCCCGCGCAGGTGTATACTAACTTCTGTGCTTAGGGGCATGGTGTAATGGTAACACGTGGGTCTCCAAAACCTTTGTTGTGAGTTCGAATCTTACTGCCCCTGCCAAGAGAGCTTTTTCTGAAAAGAGAAGGCTCTTTTCTTTTGCTTTCAGGTATTCCCCGCCAAGGCGCTGTACATCTCGTCGAAGCCATCGCCATACAAGTGAATATACAGGTTATACGTAATATTTACATCCGCGTGGCCCAACAGGCGGGAGAGAATCTTCACGTCCATCCCCTTGTGATAGCAATTCGTGGCGAACGTATGCCGAAAAACGTGTTCTCCGCGGTAGGCAATTCCCGCCTCCATACAGGCCATCATCGTCTGATAGCGCAGCGCCTCATAGGACAGCCGTTCTCCGCCGCGGCTTGTGAAAATCCAATCGCACGTTCTGCGCTCAAATTGGCGCTCCAAGATGTTTATCGCCTCGGGCGTGAGCGGAATGGTGCGTCTGCTGCTTTCGCTTTTCACGCTGTCCTGAACAAAGGATTGCTTCTTGTTCGCCAAGCGGATAACCGTGTTTCGCACGTAGATACGCTTTCGGGGAAGCTGAACATCCTGCCATCGCAGGGCCAGCGCCTCGCCCACCCGCAGGCCCGTTTCAATCATCAGCGCAATCGCCGCATAACCGCTCCTCCGCCCGCTGGACAGCACATTCAGCAGGGCATTTTGTTCTTCATCGGTGTAGGCTTCTATCAGGCGTTCGGGCTTCTTCACATTGTAGCGCGACGGCAATCGAATCCCAATAGCAGGGTCAGCGGGAATAACGTGGAGCGCCGCCGCCTGTTTCAGCGGGGCAGAAACAATTCGCATTTGCTTCTTGATGGTGGACAGCCCATAGCCGCATTTGGTGAGGTCATTCACATAGCGCTGAATGTCGATACAGGTGATTTCGCCAATCGGTTTGGAGGCGATTTCAAAGCCCTCCAGCGCCTTAAAAGAGGTCAAAAGGCGGTCATAGGTGGCGGGCTTCACCGTGGTCTGCTTGAAGGTCGTGAGCCATTCCGTAATATAGGCGGTCAAAGAAATAGATGCGTCCATACATCGTCCTTTCTATGACCATCTATGGATGATATGCGGTTTTCAAGGTTCGATTAGTCTTTGTTCCTCTACCGTTGTCCATCCTGCCAATTTTGCTGGTATTCTTTTTAGAGAAATACAATTTTGGCGGTAGAAATCAGAAATCCCCGCCGCCCGAGAGGGGAGGCGGGAAAGGAATGATTCATTCCTCACTATTCTGTTGTTTCTTTTCTTCGGCGATGTGCTTATTGATATTATCAATATAAGAGTTGGTTTGTTTTATGTTCTTCTCAATACGTAAAAGAGTTGCTTTATTCTCAGCGGTATCATTTACGAATGAGCCGAAAGCATAGGTTGGGACAGCCGTAATATATCCGCCTGCAAAACCACCGATAACATAGCCCACGGCTTTCCAAAATTCGAGATCTCCATACCTGTCATAAGGAAGCACAAACGCACAAACAACACCTGCAACAAACAAACCAATGAAATCCACGATGGCGAACCATTGAAGTGTTTTTCCGGGGTTACCAAATAGTTTTTCGCAAAAAGACTTAATCCCTTCAAAGAATCCCGACCCACCATCACCGCTATAATGCTGATAGATATCAGGGCCATTCCTATATCTGTCATTGTAATCGTTATAATACTGCATATGCTCTTTCCTCATTTCCTCCCAATCGTCTGTTCCACCGCGTGCCTGTGCGCCTTTGTCATTCCCGCCATACGAATGTATTTCCCGATGGTGGAGGCACTGCGGCCAGTAATCCGCGCAACCTCGGCATAGCTTCCGTATTGCTCATACAGCCTGTGAAATTCCTTCACTTCATCGGGCGTGACGGCCTTGCTCATTGCTTCGCTTCCTCCGCAGGCTTTTCTTCGCT
>CAVERI010000006.1:0-66459 GCA_963618055.1 bacterium
GCCGCCCAGTGCGCTCACAAGTGCGTCCGGCTGGTTTTACGGCGCGGCGGCAGCGTCGGGCTGGGCGGAAGAGGGCGGATTGCCCGGAGGGGCGGGGACGCGGTCGAGCAGGGGACTGCGCCTTTGGACGCGTGCGCACAGGATGCTCATGTCGTCCGGGCGCGCCGCGCGGTTGCGGGAGTGAGCTTCCTTGAGCGCCGCGGTGCAGAACGCGGCGGGGGACAGGGTGCTCATGGTCTGGAACCACGCTTCCGCGGCGGGCTCGCCGCCCAGCGCGTTCACAAGGCCATCCGTCGCCATGATCACGGCGTCGCCGGGGCGCAGGCGCGCGGAGGCGACCGACGGCGCGGCCTCGGCCACCACGCCCACCGGCAGCGACGCGCCCTCGATTCGTCTGGCCGTGTGCCCGCGCAGGAGCCACGTTGGCTCGCTGCCGCACTTGTGAAAGCGCGCCGTTCCCGTGACGGGATCGATTTCGCACACGTCCAGCGTGGAAAACGCTTCGCGCCCGCCGTCGGACAGCCGGTTGATGGCGCGGTAGGCGGTAAACTCGTTCAGGCCGCATTCCAGAAATTCGCGCGCCAGCGCCAGCGCCCGGCGGGACAGCCTTCGCGCGCCCTCGCCGGTGCCCATGCCGTCGGCCAGCAGCAGGATGACGCGGCCGTCCGGCGCTTTTTCAATCGCGCCCGCGTCGCCGCACGCGCCGCCCTCCGGCGCGGCATGCCGCCGGGAGGCCGTCACGCGCAGTCGGGCGCGCAGGGACGGCTGCGCGGACAGAAGCCGCGCGCGCGCATACGCGGAGAAGCGCTCCGGAATCAGCGGATGCGCGACCGCCGCGCCCAGCAGAAACGCGGCGCGCGCGTCCCAGCCCAAATAATAGGAAAGCGGAATGCCGATCAGAAACGCGAGCGCGCGTGCCCACGCGCCCACGGCCCACAGCACGCCCGCGCAACCGGCGGAAATCAGCAGAAGCGCGGGCATCAGCGCGCCCTGTCCCTCGATCAGCAACCCGGCTCCGGCGGTGAACGCGCCCAGCGCGCCGGCGGCCACCCCGCCGCCGGAGAGCGTGAGCGCGAGCAGACCCGCCGCGAACAGCCCCGCGGGCTCCCACAGCCGGGTTATGCCCGCCGCGAGAGCGGCGGCGGCAAGATGCAGGGCGACGCGCTCGTCCGCGGACGGCGTTCGCGCCCGCAGGCAGTCTCGCCGGAAAAGCGGCGTCAGCGCGGGCGCGGCGGCCATAGCCAGAAGCGCCGCCAAGAGCGCTGTCAGAAGCGCGTAAAGACCGCAATCCAGCTGCCGCGCCACGGCGGGAAGCAGACATCCCACGCCGCCGCTCACCGCCGCGAAGGCTTCGCCGCGCGCCGGGCGCAGCCGAATCAGGATGCGGGCGAGGATATACGCGAGGAGGCAGCCAAGAAACGCGCCGGGGTCGCCCGCCAGCAGACAGCCGCCCAGTGCGCCCGGGAGTACGGCGGTTGCCGCCGTGTCCGTCGCGCCCGCCGCCGCGGCCAGCCCCGCCGCGAACGGCGCGCTCCACGGAATCGGCGTAAGGATACCGAAGAAGAGTCCGGCGAGGCTGCCGGGGGCGAGCCTCCATGCCCATGCGCGGAAAGGTGAATTCATATGTCTGTCCTCCTGTGATACCACAAGCATATGCGCGTTCGTCCGTTAAAATTCCATTCAAAACGTCGAATTTCAGACACTTACGCCCGTTTATCCAAAAATTGGACAATTTCGCCCCTGCGCCCGGTTTTTGAACAGGCAACCATGTTTGCCCGTTTTCGGGAAGACGGGGGCGCGGTATACTGTAGCCACTGATGAGAGGAGGTGGCATTCATGTCAGTACTCAAAACCGTTCGCGCCGCGAAGATCAGCTACATCGTGATGTCGGTGCTGTTCTGCGTGCTGGGCGTGGTTCTGCTGGTTACGCATGAAATGTCCGTTTCTGTGCTGGGCGTGCTGGTCGGCGCGATGCTGATTGCGTTTGGCATCGTGAAGCTGATCGGATATTTTTCCAGAGATCTGTATCGGCTGGCGTTCCAGTTTGATCTGGCGCTGGGCATTCTGCTGATTGTGCTGGGCACGATCATCCTTCTGAACCCCACCCGCGCCATGACGTTCCTGTGCCTGATGCTGGGCATCGCCATCATGGCGGACGGCCTGTTCAAGCTGCAGACGGCGCTGGACGCGCGCCGCTTCGGCCTGCGTTCGTGGGGCTTGATTCTGGCGTTCGCGCTGCTTACCGGCGTCATCGGCGGCCTGCTGGCGATTCGCCCGGCGGAGAGCGTTGGCACGCTGACGATTCTTCTGGGACTGTCGGTGCTGTTTGAGGGGCTGATGAATCTGTGCGTCGCGCTGTTCGCGGTGAAGATCATCCGCAAGGAGCAGCCCGAGGTTGTAGAAACATGGTTTGAAAGTGAAAAGGAAGAAAGGTAGGTTTGGGTATGCGAGCATCCAGAGCGGTCGTAAAGTACCGCGTTCCCATTCTGATTCTTGCGCTATTGCTGCTGATCCCGTCGTTCTTCGGCATGATCAACACCCGCATCAATTACGACATGCTGGACTATCTGCCGGACGACATGGACACCGTGACCGGCCAGAACCTTCTGATGGAGGATTTCGGCAAGGGCGCGTTTTCGCTGATCGTGGTGGAGGATATGCCGTCGGCGGATATTCGCAGGATGGCGGAAAAGCTCCGCACGGTTGAGCATGTGGAAACCGTTGTGTGCTATGAGGATCTGGCGGATCCCACCATTCCCAAGGCGCTTCTGCCGGACAGCATTTATAAGGAATTCAACAGCGGGGACAGCACGCTGATGGCGGTGTTCTTTGACACCTCCACCTCCGCCGACGCGACGATGGACGCCATTCGCGAGGTTCGCGGCGTCGTAGGCTCGCAGTGCTTCGTAACCGGCATGAGCGCGCTGGTGACCGACCTGAAGGATCTGTGTGAAGAGGAAGAGCCGGTGTATGTGGCGCTGGCCGTCGTCTGCGCCTGCGCGGCGATGATGCTTCTGCTGGACGGCTGGATGGTTCCGTTTGTATTCCTTGCCAGCATCGGCATGTGCATTCTGATGAACCTTGGCAGCAACTGGTTCTTGGGCGAAATTTCCTACATAACCAAGGCGCTGGCCGCCGTTCTGCAGCTGGCCGTCACGATGGACTATTCCATCTTCCTGTGGCACAGCTACAACGAAAAGCGCACGCTGACGGACGATAAAAACGAGGCGATGGCGCAGGCCATTCACGACACGTTCGTGTCCGTGCTGGGCAGCTCCATTACCACCATTGCGGGCTTTATCGCCCTGTGCTTTATGACCTTCACCATGGGCCGCGATCTGGGCATCGTAATGGCCAAGGGCGTTTTGATTGGCGTAATCGGCTGCGTGACGATTCTGCCGTCGATGATTCTTTTGCTTGACAAGCCCCTTCAGAAGACGCGCCACCGCGCGCTGATCCCTACGGGTCAGGGCTTCGCCAAGTGGGTTGTGAAGGTTTTCCCGGTGTTCCTCGTGATCTTCGCGCTTCTGCTCGTTCCCTCCTATTACGGATACTCGAAGACCAACGACGAGGTGTACTACGACATGGGCGAATGCCTGCCGCAGGACATTGACTACGTAATCGCGAACAGCAAGCTGCGGGAGGAGTTCGACATTGCCTCCACCCACATGCTGCTGGTGAACGCCAAGCTGCCCTCCAGCGACGTGCGCGCCATGAAGCGCGAGATGGAGAACGTGGACGGCGTGAAGTACGTGCTGTCGCTGGAAAGCGTGGTCGGCTCCCGCGTGCCGGAGGAGATTCTGCCGGAGAGCATTACGTCCATCCTGAAGAGCGACCGGTGGGAGCTGATTCTGATCAACTCTGAATACCGCGCCGCGAGCGATCTGGTGAACGATCAGCTGGACACGCTGAACGCCATCCTCAAGAAGTATGACCCCAGCGGCATGCTGATCGGCGAAGCCGGCTGCATGAAGGACATGATTGAGACCACCGGCCATGACTTTGAGGTGGTAAACGCGGTGTCCATCGTGCTGGTGTTCGTGATCATCCTGCTGGTGGAAAAGAGCCTGTCGCTGCCGGTGATTTTGATCGCCGTGATCGAGCTGGCCATCTTCATCAACCTGGGTCTGCCGCACTATCTGGGCGAGACGCTGCCATTTATCGCGCCGATCTGCATCTCAACCATTCAGCTGGGCGCGACGGTCGACTACGCCATATTGATGACCACGCGCTACAAGCAGGAGCGCGCCGCGGGCAAGGATAAGCGCGAGGCGGTAACGATTGCGCTGTCCACGTCCATTCCGTCCATCGTGACCAGCGGCTTCGGCCTGTTCGCCGCCACCTTCGGCGTGGCCGTGTATTCCAACATTGACATTGTAAGCTCCATGTGCATGCTGATGGCGCGCGGCGCGCTGGTAAGCGTGGTCTCGGTCGTGTTTATTCTGCCGGCCATGCTGATGCTGCTGGACGCGGTCGTCCGCCACACCACACTGGGTATGAAGAAAAAAACCACGGGAGGAATTGAGTAATGAAAAAGCTGACGTGCCTGCTTCTTTCCCTGCTTCTCGTTTTCTGCGCGGCAGGCGGCGCACTGGCCGAAACGACGAAGGATGAAACGGTTTACGTGCTCGCGAACGCCGAGGGCGAGGCAAAGCGCGTGATTGTGAGCGACTGGCTGACGAATCCCGACGGCGAAAAGGATCTTGCGGACGTAACGACCCTTAAAAGCGCAAAGGACGTGAAGGGCAGCGCCTTCCTGAAGGACGGCGTGTGGTACAACGCCGACGGCGCGGATGTGTACTATCAGGGCGACGCGGAGGACGCGCTGCCGATGACCCTCACCCTGACCTATACGCTGGACGGCGAGGCCAAGACCGCCGCCGAAATGACCGGCAAGAGCGGCCGCGTGACCATCCGCGTGACCTGCGACGTGACGGAGACGAAGGACGGCGTGAAGGTGCCCTTCGCCGCGCTGACCGCCGCGCTGCTGGACAACGACGTGTTCACGAACATCGAGGTCACCAACGGAAAACTCCTTGACGACGGCGACCGCACCGTGGTCGTGGGCTGGGCGCTGCCGGGTCTTCAGGAGACGCTGGCGCTGGATACCGAGACCGTGACGCTGCCCGAATACGTGGAAATTTCCGCGGACGCGAAGAGCTTCGAAGCGCCCACCACGCTGACCGTTGTGACCAACGAGCTTTTCAACGCCGTGGACGTGGATTCCATCGACACCACCGAGATTACGGAAAACATCGATAAGCTGAAGGACGGCATGGAACAGCTGAAGGACGGCGCGGCCCGTCTGGCGGACGGCGTGTCCGAGCTGAACGACGGCGCGAAGACGCTGGCCGACGGCGCGACCGAGCTGAACGACGGCGCGAAAGCCCTGAAGGAGGGCGCGTCTCCGCTGGCAGACGGCGTATCGCAGCTGAACGACGGCGCGAAGGCGCTGGAAACCGGCTCCGCGCAGCTGACCGAGGGTCTGAACACCCTTACCGCCAACAACGAGGCGCTGGCGAGCGGCGCGGCGAAGCTGTTTGAAACCGTGCTGGGCATTGCGAACACGCAGCTGTCCGCCGCGATGGAGAACGCGCCCACGCTGACCATCGAGAACTATGAGGAAACCCTGACCGCGCTGCTCGACGCGTGCTCCGAGGAGGGCATTGACAAGCAGGTGCACGATCAGGTGGAGGCCGTTGTAAACCAGAACCGCGACCAGATCGAGGCCGCCGTCACCGCCAAGGTGCAGGAAGCGGTCGCCGCGCAGGTGGAGGAAGCCGTGCGCGAGAACGTCACCGCGCAGGTGCTCGCCGCGATGGACATGACGCCCGATACGTACAAGGCCGCCGTGGAGAGCGGCGCGCTGACCGACGCGCAGAAGAACCAGATTACCGCCGCCGTGGACGCGCAGATGAAGTCGCAGGAGGTCAAGGCCGTGCTCGCGCAGCAGACCGAGCAGACCATGGCCAGCGACGAGGTGAAGGCCACGATTGAGCAGAACGTGAACGAGCAGGTCGAGGCGCTTACGCAGCAGAACCTGTCCTCCGATGACGTGCAAGCCAAGCGCGCCGCCGCGCTGGAGCAGGCGCAGACCGCCGCGGCCAGCCTCACGGCGCTGAAGGCGCAGCTGGATGACTACCGCACCTTCTATGACGGCCTGAACGCCTACCTCGCCGGTACGGCGCAGGCGGCGAGCGGCGCGAACGAGCTCAAGACCGGCGCGGCGCAGCTGGCCGCGGGCACGGATGAGCTGAATGGCAAGGTTCCCGCGCTGCTGGATGGCATCGACCAGCTGGCAGACGGCACGAACACGCTCAACGAGAACATCCCGTCGCTCACCGACGGCGTGCAGCAGCTGCTGGACGGCGCGAACGAGCTGAAGGACGGCCTGAACACCTTCGATGAGGAGGGCGTTTCCAAGCTCGTGAGCCTCGTGGAGGACGATCTCGCGGACACGCTCGACCGCGTGAAGGCTGCGCTTCACGCTGCGAACGCCTACACCACCTATACCGCCCTCGGCGAAAACATGACCGGCCGCGTCCGCTTCGTGTGGCGCACCGACGCGAACCAGAAATAATCGATAAAACCCCATAAACGTCCGCCGCCGATCCTCCCGCGAGGGATAATCGGCGGCGGATTCTTTGATGGATGCTTCATCGAAACATAACATGGGAAAATGAGCAAATATTATTGACAAATCCGAGGGGATGGAGTATAATCATCTCCGTTGTCAAGCGATGAGTGCCTGTAGCTCAGCCGGATAGAGTGTTTGGCTACGAACCAAAAGGTCAGGGGTTCGAATCCCTTCAGGCACGCTGGAAGCATTTGGAGAAATCCGAATGCTTCTTTTTTTGTACAAGTCTTGAAAGGAACGGCATATCATGCTATAATCCAATAAAGAACCGATAAAGGAGAATGCATGTGAGAAAAATCGCCTGTGCGGTGCTGATGATCGCAATTCTGCTGACGGGAATGTGCGCGTATGCGTCTGGTTTCTCGCAGGATCCGGATCGAATCGAGCAGGCGGCAAAATCGGTGCTGATGCTGCGGGTATATAACCGGCAGGGAGAAATCCTTGCGACGGCCAGTGCCTTTGTGGCGTTTGACAACGGCACGCTGGTGACGAATTACCACGCGATTGCGGGGGAGGATGTATTCAGAATTCTGGCAATTAACGACGATGGCGGAACCCATGTGGTTACGAAGGTCTTCTGCGCGGACAAGGACGCGGATATCGCGATTTTGGGGTTCCAATATCCAAGCTCGCTTTTAGAGCCGCTTTCCCTGTGGGCGGAGGAAAACCCGAAGCGGGGCATGCCGGTCGTTGCCATCGGAAGCCCGTTAGGCATCTTGAATACCGTTTCCAAGGGCAACATCAGCGTGGCTTTCAAGGCAAGCGGCATTCCGATAATCCAGTTCACGGCTCCAATTTCCCAAGGGAGCAGCGGCGGCGCGCTTTTGAACGACGATGGAAGGGTAATCGGCGTAACGACCGGGAGTGAAATAGAGGACGCGCAGAACATCAACTACGCGGTACATATCGCGGCCGTCAAGGCGATGTATCAGGCGTGGGACGGCAGCGTGTATACGCTGACGGACTATAAGGACACGGCGAAGCTCGACTTTACGGGCGTGTATGATCATGCGCCGGAAGCGTCCGCTGAAATCTGGTCGTGTCCGGACTGCGGAAACGAAAATGACACCCCGTTCTGCCCGCAATGCGGAAAACAGAAGCCCGACTGGAAATGCGCGTGCGGGCAGATAAATCAGGGCAGCTTCTGCGGCAGCTGCGGTGTGCCAAGAACGTAGCCGTGAAGCCATTGCGCAAAAGGAACCGTCTCACGGCGAGGCGGTTCCTTTTGTGTGGGCGGTTACACGTCCTTGGTCTTCAGGGTCACGCTGTGGTGATACGGCGTGAAGGCGGTCATGGCGATAAAGAAGTGGTCATCGTCCACGCCCAGCGTGCCGCGAAGGTGCTCGCCCGCGTGATGCGCGCGGAAGCCGCCCTGCACGGAGAAGCCGGAGTGATCGTCGAAGATGTATTCCGAATCGCCCTTCTGGAAGAAGTAGTCGCCGCCGTGCGTGCGGGCGATCAGGCTGTCGGTCAGATAATGTCCGCCCGGCTCAAACAGAAGCTCCAGCTTGCTGGGGATGTTTTCGCAGCCCTCGCCGGATACGTCCAGCGTCATGCCGTCCGAAAGCAGGTGAATGCGAACAACCATGTTCAAGTCCTGCATGGCGACGTTTTCGCGCTTGGAGTGATCCATCTTTGTCCAGTCGCTGGTTTCGGGCTTCTCGGGCAGCGGGCGCTTGTAGCCCCAGCGGTCGTGGAAGCGCAGCTCGTAGCCGTCCTCGGTCCGGGTAAGTGTCTGCGCGGCGAACTGGCCGCGGGCGAAGAAGGAGCCCGCCATTCGCACGTAGCCCGCGTGGTTCTTATACTGAAACTTGATGAACACCGGGCGCTCCTTAACGATGGTCAGCGCGAAATCGCCCTCGCGGAAGCGCGCCACGCCGCTGGCCTCGTAGAAGCGGTTGAAGCTGAAGCTCGGCGCGGCCGGCTGAATTTTCGCAAGCCGCGCGCGAAGGCCGGGGTTCAGAAGCATTTCGGAAAACTGCTCGCAGTACGGAGAGCTGGAGCGCTGTTTAAGCGAGAACTGACCGCAGTACGACGCGCAGGAGCCTCCTCCAAGCTGCTCCAGCATGCGGTCTGCCACCCACGCGAACTCACCGTCGCCGGTCACCAGCGCCATTTGGAGGAAATTGCCGTAGTACATCGTCCAGTCGGGCGCCTTGCCCACGTCCTGCCGACGGGAGTTGATGGTGGAAAGCGTGCCGTCCGGCTCCACGTAGGTGAGAATCATGCGCAGGTTGCGCTTCACGTGCTCGTACAGCTCGGGCATATCCAGCTCCCGCGCCATCATGCTCAGCGAGCGGTCGCAGATGGCGTTGTACATGCCGGAGGAGCGTTCGGTGTATTCGCCGTTTTCATCGCAGTCAATGCCCTCGCGCAGGAAGTCGTCGATGTGCGCGCGGCAGTCCTCGCGTCCAAGCAGCCGCCAGCAATAGGCCAGCGCGGCGCTGATGACCCAGCGGTGGTTGGGCGTGTGGAAGCCCAGATTGACCATGGAATCCGCCGCGCCGTTCAGATAGCGCAGAATTTCGGCCTCCAGCGCGTCCTCGTCGGGTGTGTGGCGCGTGAACGCCTTCATGACCTTGCAGGCCGGGCCAAGCTCATGCACGGTGAAGGCGGTCTCCGCGGAATCGTGGAAGTTTGTTTCCAAGAGGTCGAGCGAGCCGTCCTCGTGCTGGCGGGCGTTCGTCCAGCGCATGGCCAAAAGCGCGCGGCGCAGGAGCGTGTCGTCGTGATAATAGCGGGAGTCGGGCGTGTAATACGCCTCTGCGAACTGCTTTGTCAGTGAAATGCCGGTGCAGGGCTCGTTGTAGCCGCGGGCGACGTCCCAGAACGTGCCATAGCTGGCGCTGGCCTCGTCCATGCATTGCAGGCGCAGGCTGTTTTCCACACACTCGTCCATAAAATGTACGTTGGCCAGATAATGATTCAGCATTTTGAATGCCTACCTTTCTATGGTTTTCACGGTCACATGCCCGTGATACGGCGTGAAGGCGGTCATGGCGATAAAGAAGTGGTCGTCGTCCACGCCCAGCGTGCCGCGAAGGTGCTCGCCCGCGTGATGCGCGCGGAAGCCGCCCTGCACGGAGAAGCCGGAGTGATCGTCGAAGATGTATTCCGAATCGCCCTTCTGGAAGAAGTAGTCGCCGCCGTGCGTGCGGGCGATCAGGCTGTCGGTCAGATAATGTCCGCCCGGCTCAAACAGAAGCTCCAGCTTGCTGGGGATGTTTTCGCAGCCCTCGCCGGATACGTCCAGCGTCATGCCGTCCGAAAGCAGGTGAATGCGAACAACCATGTTCAAGTCCTGCATGGCGACGTTTTCGCGCTTGGAGTGATCCATCTTTGTCCAGTCGCTGGTTTCGGGCTTCTCGGGCAGCGGGCGCTTGTAGCCCCAGCGGTCGTGGAAGCGCAGCTCGTAGCCGTCCTCGGTCCGGGTAAGTGTCTGCGCGGCGAACTGGCCGCGGGCGAAGAAGGAGCCCGCCATTCGCACGTAGCCCGCGTGGTTCTTATACTGAAACTTGATGAACACCGGGCGCTCCTTAACGATGGTCAGCGCGAAATCGCCCTCGCGGAAGCGCGCCACGCCGCTGGCCTCGTAGAAGCAATTGTAGTTGAAGCTCGGCGCGGTCGGCGCAATCGCGTCGAAGCCGTCGCGGTAGGCCGGGTTCAGAAGCATTTCGGCGAACTGCTCGAAATACGTAAGCTCGCGGCTCGTGGGCTTCGCTTCGCGCGTTTCTATCTGCGCGAGCATGCGGTCTGCCACCCACGCAAATTCGCCGTCGCCGGTCAAAATCGCCATTTCGAGGAAATTGCTGTAGTAGCCGCACCAGTCGGACGCCTTGCCCATGTCCTGCCGGCGGGAGTTGATGGTGGACATCGTGTCGTCCGGCTCCACATAGGTAAGAATCATGCGCAGGTTGCGTTTCACGTGCTCGTACAGCTCGGGCATGTCCAGCTCGCGCGCCATGACCAGCAGGGAGCGGTTGCATATGAAGTTGTAATTTCCGGCGGAGCGCTCGGTGTATTCGCCGTTTTCGTCGCAGTCAATGCCCTCGCGCAGGAAATCGTCGATGTGCGCGCGGCAGTCCTCGCGGCCAAGCAAATGCCAGCAGTAGGCCAGTGACGCGCTGATCGCCCAGCGGTGGTTGGGCGTGTGGAAGCCCAGATTCACCATCGCGTCCGCCGCGCCGCTTAAATAGCGCCGCACGGCGGTTTCCAGCGCGTCCTCGGCGGGCGTGTGCCGCGTGAGCGCCTTCATGGCCTTGTATGCCGGGCCAAGGTCGAACACGCTGAACGCGCTTTCGCAGGAATCATGAAAATTGGTCTCCAGAAGGTCAATCGAGCCGTCCTCGTACTGACGGGAAATGGAAAACTCCACGGCCAGCCGCGCGCGCTCGAGCAGGCGCGCGTCGCCGGAGAATTTCGATTCCGGCGTGTAATACGCCTCGATCAGCTGCTTCGCCATATGCACGCCGCCGATGGCCAGATTAAGCCCGGTCGCCACGTTTAGGAACGTGCCGCGGCATGGGCTGTCCGCCTCCGTGCGCTGCAATTCAAAAAGCCGCTCCACATTGGCGTCCAAAAGTCGAACATTTGCAAGATAGTGATTTTGCATGATGCTTCCCTCGCAATTTCCACACGTATTTGAGAAAATGATAGCACGCGCCCCCGTTCATGTCAACCTTGAACGGGGGCGCATCGTTCGATTTGCAAACTGCTTTCGCTTCGTTGCAATGTGAAAAATTACCGGCCTGCGCCGTCCGCCCAGCTGCCGTTTGTGAAGATGTCGGCGGTCGTGCCGTCGGCGCGGTGGCCGACGATGCGCAGGTCGTCCGAGCCGATCATGAAGTCCACGTGAATCAGCGAATCGTTGATGCCGCGCTTCAGAAGCTCGTCCTGCGACAAATCCAGATAGCCGTCCAGCACCTCGCCGAAGCCCTGACCGACGGCCATATGGCAGCAGGCGTTTTCGTCAAACAGGGTGTTGAGGAACAGAAGGCCGGTCTGGTTGATCGGCGATTCCTTCGGCACCAGCGCCACCTCGCCCAGCATCGAAGCGCCCTCGTCCATGCGGAACATCCTTTCGAGAATCTCGCCGCCCTTCCTCGCGCGGCACGAAGCTACGCGGCCGTTTTCAAAGCGCACCGTGAAATCCTCAATCAGCTGTCCCGCCCAGCTCAGCGGCTTGGTCGCCACCAGTGTGCCCTCGCAGTCGCCGCGCATGGGGCTGGTGAAGACCTCCTCGGTGGGCATGTTGGGCACGTAGTACGCGCCGTTTTCGTGGTTCACGTCGCCCGCGCCGCACCATTTCGCGCCCGGAATCAGGCCGACGCGGAAATTGGTGCCGTTCGTGCTTTCATAGGTAAGATGCGTGAAGCTCTGCGCGTTCAGCCAGCGCGCCCGCGCCTCGCACGCGGCGCTGTGCGCCTGCCAGATTTCCACCGGGTCTTCCGCGCGATCCAGATACACGCAGTGCAGAATCGCGTCCCACAGCCGTTGCACGGCCTCGTCCTCCGGAAGGTGCGGGAACACCTTGTGCGCCCACGCCGGGGACGCGGCGGCGACGATCAGCCACTGGTGGCGGCCGTCGATGCGGTCGCGGTACGGCTTCAGCACCTTGCCGCGCATGCGGCGAACCTCGGAAAGCACGTCGGCGGAGATGCCGCGCAGCTCGTCCGGGTCGGCGGAGGCGATCATGATGCGCACGGGAAGTGTCTCGGCCATTTCCTTCGCGCGCGCTTCCTCCCATTCGCGCACCGTGCCCAACGTCCGCGCGTCGGCATACTGATAGTGCAGCCGGTTCACCGGGCCGCAGCTCCACGTGACGTCCACGTATTTTGCGCCCGCCTTATAGCATTCCTCCACGACCGCGCGCACCAGCTCCGCCTGATCGATCTCCGCGGTCACGCGAACCTCCTGCCCCTTCTGCACGTTCGCGCCGATGCGAACGATGACGCGCGCGTATTTTTCAAAATCGATGTGTCCCATGTGAATGTCCTCCCTGTGTGTCCTTCTGTGTCAGCC
Organism: bacterium; assembly: GCA_963618055.1. Classification (GTDB taxonomy): domain Bacteria; phylum Bacillota; class Clostridia; order Christensenellales; family Aristaeellaceae; genus SFHK01. The sequence continues at coordinate 12,659 of CAVERI010000006.1, forward strand.
GCGCCGGAAAGAGGCGGCTATTCGCGAACGCCGCGCTGCGTGAAATCGATGTGGATGGCCGTGCCGCGCCCCGGCTCGGATTCGGCGGAAATGGCGTGGCCGAGCTTCGTGAGCACCTTTTTGCTCAGATACAGCCCGATGCCGCTCGCCTTCAGGTCGCTGCGTCCGTTTAGCCCCGTGTAGCCCTTTTCGAACACGCGCGGCAGATCCTCCGGCGCGATGCCGATGCCCGTGTCCTGAATTGTGAGCGTGTTCGGCGCGGAGCGGTAAATGCGAATGCCGCCCTCAGGCGTGTACTTGAGCGCGTTTGAAAGAATCTGCTCCAGCACGAACACCAGCCATTTTTCGTCGCTCACGGCGGAAAGCCCGGTTTCCTCGTAGGTCAGCTTCAGCCTGCGCGCGATAAACTCTCCGGCGAACGGCCGCACGGCGCGCTTCACCGCGTCGTCGATGCACAGCCTGCGCAAAAGATAGTCCGTCGACGGCGATTCCACGCGCAGGTAGGCCATCACCATTTCCACATAGCGCTCCACGCGCATAAGGTCGCTTAAAAGCCTTCGCGAAAGCGGCGAATCCTCGTTTTTCAGGTTCAGGCGCATGGCGGCAATGGGCGTTTTGATCTGGTGCGCCCACGTGGTGTAGTAATCGCACATATCCTGATAGCGCCGATCCTGCCGCGTCTGCCGTTCGGCTTCACGCGCTTCCAGCATCTGAAGCAGCGCCTGATAGTCCGCCTCCAGCGCGTCGGCGGGCGCGGGCAGCTCGAATGCCATTCCTTCCTCAAACCTCAAAAGCCGCGCAAGCTGCGCGTGCCGCCGCCGGAATTTCAGAAAATCCGCCGTGAGCGCGCCCAGCCCGATCAGCGCGGCCAGCGCCGAGGGATACAAAAGCGCCTGCCTTGGCATCCCATACAGAAAAAACACCAGCGGGAACGCGAGCAGCGCCGCCGCGAACGCGCACAGGGGCAGGCGGCGGGAGCGCAGGTAGGCAAGAAAGAACCGCATGCGCGCCTCCTATTCGATGATGTAGCCCACGCCGAAGCGCGTGGCGATAAAGCCGGTCAGCCCGGCCGCGTCCAGCTTTTTGCGCAGGCGGTTCACGTTCACCGTCAGCGTGTTTTCGTCCACAAAGCTATCCGTCTCCCACAGGCGCTCCATCAGCTTTTCGCGGCTTACCACGTTCCCGCGCTTCTCCATCAGCGCCAGCAGAATGCGAAGCTCGTTGCGCGTGAGCTCGATCGTCCTTCCCTCATATTTCAGCGTGCCGCTGCCGGCGTCCAGCACCGCCCCGCGATGCGAAAGCAGCGGAGACGGCTGCGCGAAGTCGTAGGCGCGCCGAAGCAGCGCCTGAATTTTTGCCATCAGTACGCTCATGTCAAACGGCTTGGCAATAAAATCGTCGCCGCCCATGTTCATGGCCATTACGATGTTCATGTTGTCCGCCGCCGACGACAGGAAGATAATCGGCACGCGCGAGGTTTTGCGAATTTCGCCGCACCAGTAATAGCCGCTGAAAAACGGAAGCCCGATGTCCATCAGCACGATGTGCGGCTGAAATTGGGCGGCCTCCCCGGCCACGTCTCGGAAGTCCGACGCGATACGCACGTCGAACGCCCACCTTTCCGCCTGCGAGGCCACTGCCTCGGCAATGCCCCGATCGTCCTCAACGATGAAAATCCGCTGCACGCGCGTCACCTCCGCCTTTTGCCTTGCCTACAGTATACCACACAATCCGCCGCGTGAAAAGCGCCGCCGTTTGGACGCATGCAAAACCCGCCGCGCGTTCCCGGAGAAAGGGGCGCGGCGGGGGAGAGGTCAGTTAGCTGCGGCGGATTTTCCGGCGAGCGCGCCGGTGGAGAAGGCAATTTGCAGGTTGAAGCCGCCGGTCAGCGCGTCCACATCCAGCACCTCGCCCGCGAAGTACAGGCCGGGCAGCAGGCGGGATTCCATGGTGGAGGGGTTCACGCCCTTCACCTGCACGCCGCCGCGGGTGATGATGGCCTCGTTCATGCCGCGCAGCGCCTTCACCGTGAGCGGCACGGCCTTGAGCGTTTTCACAAGGCGCTTGCGCTCGACGGCGGTCACGCCGTTAATGGGCTGATAGGGCGACAGGTCGCACAGCTCAAGGATCATTTCGCCCAGCGCGTGGGGCTCAAGGCCGTCCATGCACGTGCCAAGGCGCTTGTTTTTCATCTGCGAGAAGTCGCGCAGGATGCGCTGATCGAGCGCGCCCTCGTCCAGCGCGGGCTTCAGGTCGATAGACAGGCGAACGCCGGAAACGCTCTCGGGCAGGATGCTGGAAAGCGTTAAGACCAGCGGGCCGGACACGCCGAAATGCGTGAACAGCATTTCGCCCATTTCGGAGAACAGCCTTTTCGGCTTGCCGCCGGTTTCCTGATACGCCGACAGGACGACGTTTTTCAGGCTCAACCCCATCAGCCGTTCCGGCCACGCTTCCACCGTTTCGATGGAGGTGAGCGCCGGGCGGCAGGGGGCAATGGCGTGCCCCGCGTCCTTCGCGAAGACGTAGCCGTCGCCGGTAGAGCCGGTGGTGGGATAGCTCAGGCCGCCGGTGGCGACGATGACGGAATCAAAGGCATACGTGCGGCCGTCCTCGGTTTCCACGCCCGCGGCGCGGCCGTTTTCCGACAGTACGCGCTTGACGCGCTCGTTCAGAAGCACCTTCACGCCCAGACGGCGAATTTCCCGTTCCAGCGCCAGCGTAATGTCGCTGGCGTGGTCGCTTTCCGGGAACACGCGCTCGCCGCGCTCCACCTTCAGGCGCACGCCGAGCTCCTCCAGAAGCGCCATCAGGCCGGTGTTATCCAGCGTCGCAAGCGAGGCGTACAGGAAGCGCGGGTTTCGCACGATGTTTTTCATGAACGCTTCCGGCTCGGCGGCGTTGGTCACGTTGCAGCGCCCCTTGCCGGTGATGTAAATCTTTTTGCCCAGCTTTTCGTTGCGCTCAAAGAGCGTTGCGCTCGCGCCGGAGCGGGCGGCGTAAAGGGCGGCCATCAGCCCGGCCGCGCCGCCGCCGATTACGGCAATTCGCTTGGCCATGGCTTATTCCCCGCTCTTTCCCAGATACACGCGGTATTCCGACCAGATGCTTTCCATCTTGTCGAAATAGTCGGTTACCTGCGTGCGGCGGCGCTGCGAGAGCGCCACGATCAGCGCGTTGATCAGCGAAATCGGCGCGGCCAGCGAGTCGACGAACGAGGCCATGTCGCTCTTCGCCATCAGGCACAGGTTCGCCTCCGCGTGCAGCGGGGAGAGCGGGCCGTCGGTAATGGCGATCAGCGTCGCGCCGCGGGAACGGGCGAATTTCATGGCCTTCACGGTGTGGCTGGTGTAGCGCGGGAAGGAGATGCCGATCAGCACGTCCTCGTCGCTGATGCGGGCAATCTGCTCAAAAACGTCGGACACGCCGCTTGTAACGGTGTGCACGTTCGGGAAGATAAAGTTGAGATAGTGGCCGAAGAACTCCGCCAGCGGCGCGGAGGCGCGAAGGCCAAGCACGTAAACGTTGCGCGCCTGAAGAATGCTTTCGATCACAGCGTCGAAGGTGGCGAGATCCAGCTCGTCCAGCGTGGTGCGGATGTTCTGAATGTCGGTCTTCAGCACCTTGTTCAGCACCTGCGCGTGCCCCATGTCGCCGGTCATTTCCAGCCGCTGCGTGGCGGTGAGACGATGCCGGATCAGCTCCTGCAGCGCCTTCTGCAGCTGGGGGAACCCGTCGTAGCCGAGCGCGGCGGCGAAGCGAACCACGGTGGATTCCGAGACGCCCACGTATTCGCCCAGCTTCGAGGCCGTCATAAACGCGGCCTTGTCGTAATGGGTAACGATGCATTCGGCGATGCGCCGGTGGCTTTTTGAAAGGCGTTTGCCGCTGTGGTTCAATCGCTGCAGCAGCTCCTGCGCGTTGTCCATTGGAATGTACCTCCGTCCGGCAAGCGAAGTGTATGGCTTGCAAAATTATAGTCAGTATACCGCGTCATCGTAAATTTTGCAAGCAATCCGTGAAAATCTGCCGTTTTTATCAAAATATTGCACATAAATAGAAAATTCTGCATAATGCGCGCCGCCGCCGGATTCACTTTTCAGGAGCGGTTAGAGCCAGAGGATTTCCGGGAACGAAAAAGCCGGCGTCAGAATTCTGACGTCGACTTTTTTGAGTGGCCTGCGTTATCCCTTTACCGATCCAATCATTACACCCTTCACGAAATATTTCTGAACGAACGGATACACAATGATAATCGGGGTGGCGGTGATTACGATTACCGCGCAGCGCAGGGAGGTGGAGGCGGGTTTTACGTCCATCAGCTCGAACTGTTCGGAGCCGAGCGCCTCAAGGTCGGACACGGAGTTGATGATGTTGCGCAGGATGTTCTGCATGGGCAGCTTGGTCGAGGTATTGATGTACAGCATCGCGTCGAACCAGCTGTTCCAGTGTCCCACGGCGTAGAACAGGCCGATTGTGGCAAGTACGGCCTTGGAGAGGGGCAGCGTCACGCGAATCATGATCTGCGCCTGATTCGCGCCGTCGATCAGTGCGGCTTCCTCAAGGCTTTCCGGGATGGAATAGAAGAAGTTGCGCATGATGAACATGTTCCACGCGCTTACCATGCCGGGAATGACCATCGACCACAGGGAGTCGATCAGCCCGAACATCTTCACGACCATATAGGTCGGAATCAGGCCGCCGCTGAACAGCATTGTGAAAAACACCATGCCGTTGACTATCACGCGGCCCTTCAGATACTTCTTGGACAGGCTGTACGCCATCATGGCCGTGACGATCAGGGAAAGCCCCGTGCCGACGATCGTGCGGAACAGCGTGTTGCCGTAGGCGCGCAGAATGTTTCCGCGGCACTCCCACAGGTACTCATAGCTGCCAAGGTCGATCTTCTCCGGCCACAGGATGAACACGCCGCGGCGGGCGATTTCGGCCGCGCTCACGAACGAATTGACCACCACGGAGAGAATCGGCACCAGAATCGCGACCATCAGAAGGAGCATAAGGATCACGTTGCACACGCGGAACGCGCGGTATCCGCGGCTGGCGATCCTGCGTTTTTTCTTTGCCATTACCAGATTCCCTCCTGTCCGAGGCGCTTGCAGATGGCATTGGAGCCGAGCACCATCACCATCGCCAGAACGGACGTAAACAGGCCGACCGCGGTGGAGTAGGAATAGCTCTGGTTCTGAAGACCCTCGCGGTATACGTAGGTGCCGATAACGTCGGCGGTTTCGAGAATGGCGTCGTTATACAGAAGCAGCACCTTTTCGTAGCCCACGTTCAGCAGGTTGCCCACGTTCAGAATCAGCTGCAGGGAGATCACCGGCAGGATGCCGGGCAGGGTTACGTGCCACATCTTGCGGAACACGCCCGCGCCGTCCAGCTCCGCGGCCTCATACAGGCTGCCGTCCACGCCGGCAATGGCGGCCAGATAGATGATCGTGTTCCAGCCGATGGACTGCCACACGCCGGAGGCCACATAAATCGTTCGGAAATACTGCGGCGCGCCGAGAAAATAAACCGGACTTCCGCCAAACAGCGTAATAACTGTATTGAAAAGGCCGCCATCCGTGCTCAGAAGGCTGCGGATGATGCCCGCGATAATGACGATGGAAAGAAAGTGCGGAAGATAGGAAATCGTCTGCACGAGCTTCTTAAAGTGCTTGTTCTGGAGCTCGTTGATCAGCAGCGCCAGCAGAATCGCCGACGGGAACGACCACAGAAGCGAATAGAAGCTCAGAAGGAAGGTGTTTCGCATCAGCCGCCAGAAATAGTACGACGACATAAAGCGCTTAAACCAGTAAAGGCCGAACCATTCGCTGGTGAAAATGCCGCTTACGCCGAAAAACGGCTTATAGTTTTGGAAGGAAATGATAATGCCGAAAATTGGCAGATATTTGAACAGGATGAAGTAGGCCACGCCCGGCAGCAAAAGCAGATACAGCAGCCAATCCCGCTTCAGATAAAACAGCGGCCCCTTGCGGACGCGGAGAGAAGATCTCTTGTCGAGAGCGGAGCTTGTCAATTTGTTCACCTCACACCTTTGATAAATACACTCCGGAGGGGAAGCGAGACTCCCCTCCGGCTGCGTCCGATCCGGCCGTCAATCAGCCCTCGAACGCTTCCCACTGACGGGTGTACTCGTCGATCCACTCCTGCAGACCCACGCTGTACAGCTCCTCAATGAACTGGTCGTACTCATCCAGCGAACGCTCGCCGTTGATGAAGCGGAGCGCGTTCTCCTTGTAATAGGTTTCCACGTCCTGCGCGGAGGGCGCGTTCAGGGAGATGGCTTCCTTGTCGAAGGAGCACTGCCACGTTTCGCCGGGCATGATGCAGGTGGTGCCGCCGCGGCCCAGCTCGTGCTGCAGCCAGTAGTTGTGCATATCCTGACGGCCATCGTCATAGTACTCGCTGGTCAGAACCTCGGTGGGCAGGCACAGGGAGATAACGAAGTCGCGGGCATACACGCGGCCGCCCTCAAGGGTAACAACCTTGTTGTTCGCGACGGCGTCGGGATCGCTGGAGTCATACGCCCAGTGCTCGCCCTCGAAGCCGTAGGTGATGGTGTTGTAGTTATAGGGTTCATACGCCCACGCGCAGAACTTCAGGAACGCTTCCACGTTCTGGCACTTGCTGGAGACCAGCCAGCCGCTGGTGGAGCGGGTGCCGTTCAGGGTCTGAACCTTCTGACCGTTCGCGCCTACGAGGCCGTCCTCGCAGATGCCGTAGATGTAGGTGCTCTTGCTGAAGTCGTAGGGCACGTTGGCTTCCAGATTCTTGTTTTCAAGGGTCACGCGGCTGTACCAGTGCGCGGTAGCGCCCACAGCGCCGGACGCGATGTACTGACGGAGGGTCGTGCCGTCCCACGAGAAGCACTCCTTGTGGAAGATGCCGTCCTCAAACCACTGGTGCATGGTCTCAAGGAAGTCCTTGTAGCCGGGCGCGGTGTAGAAAGGCATAACCTCGCCCTTCTCGTTGATCCAGTTGCCGCGGCCGGTGGCTACGAAGCCGCCAAGGAAGGTCATTTCCAGATCGGAAACGGAGGAGGTGCTCAGCGGGATGGTCGCGCCGTTTCCGTAGAAGTCGGCGTCCTTCACGGCGTACAGATAGGTTTCCAGCTCATCGATGGTGGTGGGCATGTCCATGTCCAGCTTCTCGAGCCAGTCCTGACGGACGAACACGGGATACGCGGCGGTGGAGGTGGCGCGCGGGATGCCCCACACGTTGCCGTTTTCGTCCTGCATGCCCTCAAGGCAGCCGTCCCACTCCGCCCAGATGTCGTGGAGCTTCTGGTAGTCCTCATTATCGGCATAGTCGTTCAGCTTCTGAATCACGCCGTCCGCGGCGTAGTCCATCCAGCTGGCGTTCCATACGTCCAGCTGATCGCCGCTGGCCAGCAGCACGGCGAGCTTTTCATCCTCGGAGCCCGACGGGGGCTGAATGACGTCCACAACCACGCCGATCTGCTCAAGGATATAGTTCTGCATGTCGGTGTACATGCTCTTATCAGAACCGGTGGCGACGGAGAACGCGCCGTTGTTCATATAAATGACAATGCGGGGCGCGTCGGACTCGGCGACGGCGCTGACGAGACCCATCGTCAATACCATTGCGAGCGCGAGGAACAGGGATACGAGCTTCTTCATGGAATCGATCTCCTTTTCTGAATTTATTATTCCGCTCCGGGGAGCGGCAATAATCGAATGAGCTACGCGTCGTTCTCTCCAGACATTAAGGGGCGCGTGCCGCTGGGCTGATAGGGCTCGCTGCGGAATTCCGCGGGCGTCTTTCCAACCAGCTTTTTGAACGCCTGCGTGAAGTAGGACGCGCTGGAATAGCCGCACTTGCCGGAAATTTCCGTGATGGTGGAGCCGGTGTTCAGAAGCATGCGCTTGGCCATGTTGATGCGCCGGTCGGCGATGTAGTCCATGACCGTCATGCTGGTCTTGTCCTTGAAGTAGTGGCACATGTAGTATTTGTCCACGTGCAGATTTTTGCTGATTTCGTCCAGCGAGAGCTTGCCGGAGATGTTGTCGTTTATGTAGGACAGGATCTTGTCGATCATGTCGCCCGCGCCCTCGCCTGTGGCGCGCCCGGCGCTGGAGAGCGACAGCAGCCGGAACAGGTCGCTCCACAGAAGGAACGAGTCGTTTCGCCTTCCCAGACGGTACTGCTCGCAGATGCCCTTGAACAGCGCGTCCGCCTGCTGCGCCTGCTCCTTGCCCAGCACGCAATATTTGCCGCCGTCCCGGTAAAACAGGCTTTCGATTTCGCTGCTGATGCCCAGCGCCTCGGCGGCGCGCGTCACCGTTTCGGCGGAAAGAATGATCTTGTTTCGCAGGTAGGTCTCCGGGTCGCGGGGCTTGGTGCTGTGCGTCTCCGTGCCGTCGATCAGGTAAATGCAGCCCGCCGTCATCGGATACAGATTATCGCGAATCAGAACCTGCCCATCTCCCGTCAGCGTTTGTATGATTTCCAGACAGTCGGCGTGTGAATGCTGCGTGCTGAGCAGCACATCTTTGCCCAACTGATGGTACTCAAGTTCGTAGAACATGTACGCTTCACCCGTGCATATACTAACATAGCCCGGCGCAAAAAGCAATAAGCATAAAGAAATCGCCAATATTATGATAGCGAATTAATGAATCTTGCGGTATCATATCCGCAGAGGCTCAGGGAAGCCGATGAGAAGCGCCCGAAGGCGCGAATCTTTCTCCGATAAGAATAAGGAAGCGCGGCATGCCGCGAGAAACAGCAGGAGGACAGTTTATGAAGCTACTGAATACCACGCTCATCGAGCGTGCCGGGGAAAACGGCTATCCGTACTATCGGATTCCCGGCATCGTGGCCACCGAAAAGGGCACGCTGCTCACCTATTATGAAGCGCGCCACGGCGGCGACTGGGCCGTCATCGATCTGTACGTTCGCCGCTCGACGGACGGCGGGCGCACGTGGGAAGCGCGGCAGATGGTGCTTTCCGGCCAGAATAAAAACACCACCAATAACCCGGTGATGATTGTGGACGGCGAGCGCGTGCATCTTCTGTGCCTTGAAAACTACAAGCGCCTGTTCCACCGCGTGAGCGAGGACGACGGCCTTACGTGGTCGGAGCCCGAGGAAATCACCGACGCGCTGGAAGCGCGCCGCGCGGAATATCCGTGGACGTGCGCCGCCGTCGGCCCCGGCCACGGTCTGCGCCTGCCCGGCGGACGGCTGATCGCCGCGGTCTGGCTCGCGTCCAACCCCGGCAACATTACCGCCCACGGCCCGTCCAAGATTTCCACGCTCTATTCCGACGACCACGGCAAAACGTGGACGCTGGGCGAAATCTTTGAGCCCGAGGGTTCCGTCAGCCCCAACGAAACCTGCGTCGCCGCGCTGTCGGACGGCCGCGTGATTCTGAACATCCGCTCCCGCAAGCCGGACGGCGCGCCCTATGCCGCGCCGCACTACCGCTATATCGCCATCAGCGCCGACGGTTCCGGAAACTGGAACGAAACGTGGCTGGAAAAGCAGCTGCCCGACCCCGCGTGCTGCGGCGGCATGTGCAACTTCCCCGGCGGCCTGCTGTTCACCAACTGCGCAAGCTGCATCAGCCGCAGCAACCACACGCTGCGCAAGTCGACCGACGACGGAAAAACGTGGAGCGAGGCGCTTATGTACGACCCGCTGGCCGGCTATTCGGACTGCATCTACAACCCCGCGACCGGCACGGCGTTCGTCGCCTACGAGCACGAGCACGAGTCGGAGATTCGCGTCAGCGAAATCGAATTATAAGGATGGGAATGTACTATGGAAATTAAAGGCCTGATTCCGGCAATGGCAACCCCGATGCATGCGGACGGTTCTCTGAATCTGGACGGCGTGAAGCCGCTGGTAGACAAGCTGCTGGCCATGGGCGCGTATGGCGTGTTCGCTGTGGGCAGCATGGGCGAGGCCGCGTCGCTGAGCCTTGAGGAGCGGATGCAGGTCGTTCGCGCCACCGTGAAGGCCGTGAACGGCCGCGCGCCGGTGCTGGCCGGAACAGGCTTCGTGACCACCGCGGAGACCATCCGCATGACCAAAATGTGCGAGGGCGAGGGCGTGGCCGCCGTGTCCGTCATCACGCCCAGCTATTGGAAAATGTCGCAGGAGGCGCTGTACCGGCACTACGCGTCCGTCATTCACGCCACCACCCTGCCCGTGTTCGCCTACAACCTGCCGCAGAACACCGGCAACAACCTCGACCCCGAAACCGTCGGCAGGCTCTACCGGCAGGAAGGCCTCGCGGGCGCGAAGGACAGCTGCGCCGTGTGGGAAAACACCAAGGGCTATATGGATCAGGTGGACGACGGCTTCTGCATGCTCGTCGGCGAGGACACGCTGTGCCTTGAGGGTCTGAAGTACGGCTCCAAGGGCTCGATCTCCGCACCGTCCAACGCGTATACCTACGTCATGGCGGCCATCTACAACCGCTTCGTGGCCGGCGACCTCGCGGGCGCGCAGCAGGCGCAGGACGACTGGAACTTCATCATCAAGCGCTTTAACGCCACCGGCGCGTTCCCCGGCTCGTTCAAGCTCACCACCAGCCGCCTGACCAGCGACGTGGGCCCCGCCCGCGCCCCCGTGCTCCCCGCGGACGAAGTGAAGTTCAGCGAGCTGCTCCCCGAGCTGGAAGCCGTCGCCGCGAAGTATCGCCCGTAATTCCATTTATACCAAAGGAAGAAGCGACCGACCGACGCTTCTTCTTTTATCGAGACAGATGGCTCTTGAGGGGAGGGTGATTGAATGATCGGCATGTCAATCGGCGAATTTATGGATAAAATTTATTATGGTGATGAAATTGAGTTCCAGTACAATCGCACCACTTATTTCGTTCAAGGAAATTATGTCGACGGCAAATACACCTTGACGGTCGATTATTGGAGCGCCGCCGATGGAACCGAGCCTGAACATGAGTATCTTCTGGTTCTTGAATGCAGCAGCGCGGAAGAACGCATGCAAAAGTTCGAGGAGGCGAAGATTTTCGAAGGGAAAGGCATTTATGAAATAGAATCCGCCGTCAAAGTACAGTTCGGATAAGACGACAGAGAAGCAGGGTAGACGCTCTGCTTCTCTGTATTTTTAATCGAGATATTCTTCCAGCGTAATTCCCGCGCGGTAGATTTCCGTGGCAGCCTCGATGCCGACGTAGCGGTAGTGCCACGGCTCGTAGTTGATGCCGGTAATCTCGGCCTTATTGCCGGGATAGCGCTGGATGAAGCCGTATTTGTGCGCGTTTTTGCGCAGCCACGCGTACTGGGACGTGGTTTCGAAGCCGCTGCCGTCGTTCTGCGCGGTCACGTCGAAGCACAGTCCGGTCTGGTGCTCACTCGCGCCCGGCTTCTGGGCGTAGCCCTGCTTGCTTTCCTTGTAGATTTCCTCCTGCCGCGCGTAGCTTCGGTAGCCGCTGGTGATGATGAAGCCGTTCACGTTTTCGGCCTCGGCGGCGGCGAACATTTCCTGCGCGGCCTCGTAGGCCACGCGCGTCAGCTCGATGCTGGTGTTGGCCAGCCGGAACGAATGCCGCATCGTGTACAGGTTCACCAGCTCGTCGGGCACGTAATCCGCCGGAAGCGGATTCGCCTCGTTCACCAGCAGAATGTTCTGCCGCCCGCGGCGCGACTGCCCGCCCACGCGATACCCGGCGTAAAAGCTGAGAAGCGCGATTGCCAGCGTCACCGCCACATACATGTACAGCCTGCGCTGCATCCGTTTGCGCCGCGCCCGCCGCTTTTCCGCCGCCGCGGCGCGCATGTCCACTTGTGCCATTTCACTTTCCTCTTTCGCGCGAGTCTTCCTCGTCAGGTCTTCGGCACGATCATATCCCAGTCGGATATGCCGTCCACGGCGACGAGCCAGTTCAGCGCGTAGTGGCGCTCGTACACAACATCGTGATCCGGCTTTACGCCGGTGAACGCCGCGTCGCCCTCGCGCACGCACACGCTGTGCAGGCGATAGGTCACGTCGTGCATGTTCAGAATATCGTTCAGCGGGCGGGGACGCGCCAAGCGCAGAAGCGTTTCGGTGTCCGCGTCGCGAATCACGCGCGCGATGGCGGCCACATCGGCGCGCCCGGACGGCCAGTCCAGCTCGTACATGCGCAGCGCCCACAAAAGCACCGCGCAGTCCTCAAAGCGCGTCAGGTAGGTTTCGTGCAGGGATTCGGGCGAGCGCACCACGTACTCCGCCTCCTTGGCGGTGAACAGGCGGTTCACGCCGTATTGCGTGTCGAGCTTTTTAATCGCGTTAAGCGACCACGCGGCGGGCGCGGCGACCTCGCGGGGCGAGGTGTAGGCCTGCGCCTTGACCGCGCAGGCGAACAGCGCCGCCATGCGGCCGATGATTTCCTCCGGCGTGCGCAGACGCGCGTCGGCCTCCCGCGCCTGAACGGGCATGTCCAGCCGCGCGGCCTCCACGCCGTGCTTTTTCAGAATCGCGATGCTGCGGTGCATGCGCGCTTCGTCCGCGGCGGCGGCCTCGGCGGGATTGTTCACCGTAAGCCCGCGGCGAATGGGCATGAACACGGAGAAGTCCGTGCGGCCGTCGGGCGCGATTACCAGCCTGCGATCCCAGCGGTACATTTCCATGCTCTCGTTCACCACGAAGCCGCGCAGGGGCTCTGCGGCGGCGTACACGGCGTCCGCGAATTTCGCGGCGTCGTCCTCGGTATACGGCGGCGTCAGCGTGCACTCCACGCGGGTGTTGAACAGCTCAATCTGCATCATCGCGGCGTTCCATACGTCGCGGTCAGCCGGGAACGTGTCGGCAAAGCGCGTCTTCAGATAGCCCGCCTGCTCGCGCACGAAGTCCAGCTCGGTGCGCACGGCGCAGATAACCCGGCCGCCGGAGGGCAGCGTGCCCTCGAAGCCGTCCGAACTCTCGTTGAGTGCGCGGAAATGCGCGATCAGCTGCGGGCGCATGGGCGTGCGAACATCGTGCGGCTCGTCCAGACAGGCGTACAGCCACAGGCACAGGCTCTCCTGCCGCGGCTCCGGTTCCTCCTTGGGCTCCGCCGGCGCTTCCTCGGAGAGCGGCGTTTCCTCGTTCTCGTTCGCTTCCTCGGCGGGCGCGTCCTCGGGCTTTGCTTCCTCGGAGGGTGTTTCCTCGGCGGCGGGCTCGGGCTGCGGCGCGGGTGCCTCCGGCTGAACCTCGTCCTGCAGAGGCTCGTCGCTTTCGTCGCTCAGAAAGGCCTCGTCGCTGGTCATGGCGATGCGTTTTTTTCGGGAGAAGAGCTTACTGAAGAGCTTGATTGCCATATTCGCGTTCTCCTTTGTATCGGTTTTCGGTTACAGCCGGATCGTCGCGCCCGCGGGAACGCGAATGACCTCGCCGTCGCGCAGAGCCCACACGTCCGTCGCCGTGGGATTCTGCGCCAGCGCTCCGTCCACCGAAAAGCGAAGCGCGCGGAAGGCCTGAACGTAATCGTGGATTTCAAGGTTCGTGGCGTACCATATGTCGTCCCTGTGACCGACGGTCTTCAGGAAGCGCTCGATCACGTGCCAGTTGTCGTGGCCCTCAAATTCATAGGCGTGACCCCACAGGTAGAACAGCCACGGCTCGCGGTTGGGCGCGCTGGCCGTGAACTTCTCGCCCAGCTCGTTCAGCGCCGGGTTATCGTGGTGGCAGGTTGCGCCCAGACGGAGCCAGTCCGTGGGAATATCGAAATTCAGGCGCGTAACGGTTGTGCGGCTGTAGGCAATGCCCGCAAGGCGCAGAAGCTCCACCACGTCGTCCGACAGCGTGCCATAGGGATACGCCATGCCGCGAACGATGCGGCCAAAGTCCTTTTCCAGCTTCGCGCGGTCGGAAATTACCTCCAGCATGGCCGTCGCCGTGGGCACGGCCTCAAGAAACGCGTGCGTGGACGCGTGCACGGCCACCTCAATGTCGTTTCCGGCGTAGGCCGCGAGGCACTGCTTTTCGGTCATGCGGCGGTGTACCTGTCCGGCGGGATACACGGTTCCCTCCGGCGCGTACAGACCGGAATTCAGGTTGAACGTGCCCTTCACGCCGTTTTCGCGCATGATCTCAATCAGCCGAACGTCCTGCTGCACGCCGTCGTCATAGCTCATCGTAAAGGCCTTGCCAAGGCCGCCGGGAAACCGCATGCGAAGATGATTCATCGTTTTTTCCTCCGTATCCTTCAAAAAATGTTTAGTCGCGGCGGCGGCGGTTGCCCGCAATGGCGATCAGGCGCAGAAGCTGAAGAACCGCCATCAGTGCGGACACGACATAGGTCAGCGCCGCGGCGGACAAAACGCTTTGCGCCGGGCATTTCGCCGCTCCTTAGGTAATCGTATTTTGCCGTTTTAGTCGCGGCTGCGGCGGTTGCCCGCAATGGCGATCAGGCGCAGAAGCTGAAGGACGGCCATCAGCGCGGACGCGACATAGGTCAGCGCCGCGGCGGACAGCACGCTCCGCGCGCCGGGCATTTCGCCGCTCGTCAGGTAGCCGCCGTTTTCCAGCAGCGTCAGCGCGCGGCGGGACGCGTTCAGCTCCACCGGCAGGGTAATCAGCGTGAACGCGACCATGGCGGTGTACAGCGCGATGCCGATCAGCACCAGCGGCCGAAAATTGAAAATCAGCCCGGCAAGGAACAGCGGCCACGCCGCCTGCGAGCCGATTCCGGCGGTGCGGACGCACGCCGTGCGCAGCTGAAGCGGCGCATACGCGTCCGCGTCCTGCAGGGCGTGCCCGGTTTCGTGGGCGGCTACGCCCAGCGCGGCGACGTTCGCGCCGTCCATCGTTTGCGGCGACAGCCGAAGCACCTTTGCCTGCGGGTCATAATGGTCGGTCAGCCGGCCGGACACGCGCTCGATGCGCACGTTCCGCAGTCCCGCGTCGTCCAGAAGCTGGCGCGCCACCTCGCCGCCGGTCAGGCCGGACGCGGTAGGCGCCTTTCGATAGCGTTCAAAACGGCTGTTCACAAGCACCTGCGCAAGCAGCGACAGCGCCAGCGCGCCGAGAATCAGAAGATACAGGATTCCTTCGTCCATAAACACACCCTCCATCTTGGGAGCTTCCCTTTATAGTATACCACACCCTGCCCATGTTGTCACCCGTTTTTCGCGTTTCCCGGAAACGGCTGTCCGCGGCGGTACTCCGTGGGCGTAAGGCCGAGGCGCGAGGTGAACTGGCGCGAAAATGCCGACGCGTCGCAGTAGCCCAGCCCCTCCGCGATTTCGCCCAGCGGCAGGTCGGTGGAGCGCAGAAGCAGGCGCGCGCGGTTCAGCCGCGCCGAAATCACGTATTCCGGATAGCCCACGCCCACCACCTGCGCGAACATCCGACCCATATAGTCCCGGCAGTAGCCCGCCCGCGCGGCCAGTGCGGCCAGCGTTTCGGCGCTCTCCGGGTGCGCCTGCACGTCGCGCGCCACGCGCTCCATCAGGGTTCGAATGCGCGCGGGCACGGCGCTTCGAGCGGCGCTTTCCTGCTCTAAAAGCTCTGTCAGCGCACAGCGGAGGAACAGCTCCGCGTCGCCCGCGCGGTTCGCGCCGTACAGCCGAAGCACGCGCGTGAGCGTTTCATACAGATAGGACGCGTCCGACACGGCATGCACAAACAGCGGCTTCTCCGGCGCGTCGCCGTCCAGCCCGAAATGCACGTTGATGACCAGCGGCGCCATGCCCTCCCGCGCGGACGCGACATAGCGAATGCCCGGCGAGAGCAGAAAACAGCTGCCGCGCACGTAGTCATACGCGTGCTCCGGCGTTTCCAGCGTGCCCGCGCCGCGAAATACCGCCCATAGATCCCAGTCTGGTATGCCGCGCGCGCCCGTATCCCAGCGCCACGACGCGTCGCAGTCGCTGATTCCGCACGAATGAATGCGCACGGAGGAAAAAAATTCGTTTTGTTTCATATCGGTATTTTACAATTTTTCAGCGCGTTTGTCAATCGAAATCGAGCCAAAAGAAAGCTATAATGAACTTGAACAACGCCGAAAGGAGTCTTAAATCATGTCTTACCGCGTGAAAATCGCCATTCAGCGCAAGCCCGCCGGAACGCCCGGCTGGCCGAACATCAATTACGACTACGAAAAGGAGCTTAATCGCATTTATCCCATTCTGCGCGAGGGCAACCCGGACGCGCAGCTGGACGTATGCTGGTACACCGCCGCGTCGCAGGCCGAGGCGGACTGGGAGAGGGACAAAGAAATCTACGACGGCGTGCTCGTGCTTCTGATGACGAACTGGGTACGCGTGGATCAGTTCTATCTGGAAAAGGCGAAAGAGGGCTTCCCGGTGATCGTGGCCGACGTGCCCTATTGCGGCAGCGGCTCCATCCTGACCGGTACCTCCGCCCTTGTGCGCGAGCAGAGGCTGCCCGTGCCGGTGCTCGCCACCCGCGACTATCGCCGCGTCGCCGAGGCGGTTCGCCTGTTCGGCGTGCTCAAGCGCATGAAGACGGCGCGCGTGCTGGTCGTCAACAACGACCCGGATATGGCCGTGCAGAAGGCCGCCGAGGCGCGCTGGGGCGTGACGTTTATCAACCGCACCTCCGCCGACCTGATGAAGAAATTCGGCAAGGTCGACCCCGCGCTGGCCCGCGCGACCGCCGACCGCTGGGAGCAGGAAGCGCTGGGCATCCTTGAGCCGTCCGACGCCGACATTCTGGAAAGCGCGCAGCTCTATCACGCCATCATGGAAATGAAGGAGGAAACGCAGGCTGACGCGCTGACCATCGACTGTCTGCAGCTGTCCTATAACGGCATTTACGACGAAAGCCGCCACATGTATCCCTGCCTGAGCTACTATCAGATGGGCAACGACGGAGAAATCGGCATCTGCGAGGCGGACGTAAACTCCACCATCTCCGCGATGCTCACCCGCTACATGACCGGCCGCCCCGGCTATGTGTCCGACCCCGTGGTGGATACCTGCGCCGGGCAGATCACCTATGCCCACTGCGTCGCCTGCCGCAAGGTTTTCGGCGAGAACGATCCGCGCACCTGCCAGTACTACCTGCGCAGCCACGCGGAGGACAACAAGGGCGCGTCCGTGCAGGTTGTCTTCCCGTCGGGCGAGGATCTGACCACCATCAACATCGACCACGTGCAGGGCGTCGCCTGCATCCATTCCTCCCGCTCCGAGGGCAACGCGTTCATCGAGGGCGGCTGCCGCTCCAAACTGGTTGCCCGCGCGGAGGCCGGAAACCTGCTGGAAAACTGGCTGCCGATGTGGCATCGCGTGACCGTCTTCGGCGATTACCGCAGCCAGTTCATCGAGCTGTTCCGCATGAAGGGGCTGAAGGTGCTCGAGGAGGACAAAAAATACGAGCGGTAATCCTGCCCGCGGATTCCCGCCGCGCCCGGTTGAATCCGCCGGACGCGGCGTTTTTCCAATATTTACTGTTTTCCCTCCGTCGGCACGCACAGGAAGCGGTCGCCGGGCGCGAGGTAAACCTCGAGGGCGTGCGTATCGCCCACGGTGCGGAAGCGCTCGCGCGTTCCGGCGGGGCAGGACGTGCCGTTTACGGTGAATTTGCCGTTTTCAAGATGAAGCACGCCGCCGGGCACAGAGACGGTTTCGCCCTCATGGATCTCACCGCGCACGTCCAGCTCAGGGTCGAAGCCGAATTCCGGCGCGGGCTTCAGGCACAGGACATAGCCGCTCGCATCGCGGCAAAGGCTGTAGTCGGCGGGCGTACACATGCTGCCCTGAATCAAATCGTCATGCAGCTCCACGCGGTTCCACGAAAAGCGCAGCGCGCGGCCGGGAATGCCGGAAAAGCTCTGCGCGGCGTAGCTCAGGCCGCCATAGGAAAGCCGTCGCGCGTCCTGACTGGGGCAAAACTGCCCGTCCGCGCCAAAACGCCCAACCAGATAGCGGTCGTGCGCGCCGATCAGCACCCAGTGCCGCGTGTCGTCGTCCGCCATTAACGGGAACAGGTCGGGGCACTCGTTGTCCTCCGGAAGGTGCACCGTCTGCGTCTGCCGAAAGTGAACAAGGTCGTCCGTCTCAAACAGCGCGTACTCGTCGCCGTCCAGATACAGCGCCAACCGGTATACGTTCTTTTCCTCGTCGTATACGATCTTCGGGTCGCGGTTTTGCCCGCGGATGTGCCCGATCACGCAGCCGGGCATTTTCTCAAACGTGCGCCCACCGTCCGTGGACACGGCCATGCGCTGCTCAAACGGCTCGCCCGCCGCGGTGTAATACAGAAGCAGCGGATTGTGCCCACCCTTCCGGAGGCCGGTCAGGTTGCGCACGTCCTCGATTGCGCTGCCGGAATACATCGTGCAGCCCGGCTCGGGATACAGCGCGATGGGCAGGCGCTCCCAATGAACGAGATCGCGGCTGCGCGCGTGTCCCCAGTGCATGTTGCCCCAGCGGTTGTCGTCCGGGTTGTGCTGATAAAACAGGTGGTACCAGCCCTCATACAGAATCAGGCCGTTCGGGTCGTTAATCCAGCCCTTTTGCGCGGTAAAGTGCCTCATGAGCGGGTTCCTCCCTTTACAGGTTTTCAAGCAGGTAGGGAATATATCGTTGACAGACGAACAGCTCCGGCGCGGGACAGGGATCCGCGAGTTCCAGCTCCAGAAGCGCCTGATTCCGTTCGTCTCGATCTGTGTACTCCTGCTCGATGGCAAGCTTTCTCTCCCGTCGCGCCTCCAGCGGGTTCCGCGCGTCCCATTCCAAAAACGCCTGAATGTGCGCCCGAATCAGCCGCGGATTCGTCCACTCGCAAAAGAAGCGTTCGGTATCGCGAATGACCTGCTCGGCGGCAAAACGCGCGATGTCCGTTGTGAACATCCCAAAGCTTTGATCTGCCAGCGCGTCAATATATACGCAGGGGCGAATATAATAGGTCTCTTGGCTAAAGCTGCTTCCCTGAATCACGAATTCCCTCGTGAATATCCCGTCGCTCTTCTTCCAGCGAAGGTGACTTTTCCGAAAGCCCTTTTTGCGAAACCACGCCGCCGCGTATTCGATCATTTCTTCCTTTGACACATCCGCGCCTGTCATTTCTTCCTCCTCGCGCGCCGCGCGGCGAACGTCCACGCGAGAAGCACGGCCAGCGCCGCCAGAGAGACGATCGCGCCCGTGCGCAGTCCCGGCGTTTCATAGGTAAGCGCCACGTGATGCGTGCCCGCCGTCAGCGGAAGTGCCATATACATGCCGCCCGCGCGCAGAAGCTCGACCTCGCTTCCGTCCACGCGCGCTGTCCAGCCGCGGCCATAGGGTATGGACAGCTGCAAAATGCCGTCCGACGCGAGCGTCACGTCGCCCTCCGCGCGGTTCGGGCTGAGCTCCGCGTTCCAGCCCTCGGCGGCAAGCATCTGAACGGCCGCGCGGTAACCCTCCATCGGCACGCTCAGAAATTCCAGCGATTCAAACCGGAGCACGGCTTCCGATTCAAAGCGAAGCGTCACCTCACTCATGCCGCTCTCGGAATAGCCCAGACACAGGCACGCGCCCAGCTGGTCGTAATTGAAATTGCCATTCGGACGAATGAAATACGCGCGGGACACGCCCGCCTCCGTGCGCGCGGCCACGCACAGGTCGGTGCCGCTGTCTACCTTCAGAAGCGTCGTTCCCGAAAAGTACAGATACGTCTCCGCGTCCGCGCGCACGTCGAAGCGCAGTGTGATCATGCCCTTTTCGCGCCCGCGAAGCGTGTTCCCATCCAGCGTCACGCCGTTCGAGGAGACGACCTCCCATTTGAGCCGCTCCGCGGGAAGCGTCGGTTCGTATGAGGGATATGCCGAGGCGCCCTCCGGCAGCACGGCGCAGGAAAGCAGCGCCTGCCGCTTCTGAATGGGGTCGAGAACGTCGTATTCCGTCTCGCTCATCGCGCTGTGAAACACATAACCCGCGGGCAGCGCGTATTCATTTTCATAGATGTGCACAAGACCTCCGTCCGGCATGGTCTGCTCGCCCGCGGGCGCGTAGCCGTAGGGCAGCAGGTCGGGATAGCGCGTGTCGGCGCGCACGGCGTACTTTACCGCAGCCAGCGCGTCCAGATACGTGTCCCCGCCCAGCCCCTCCACGCGGAACGGCCAGCGCAGCGAGGCAAGCGAAAGCGTGCGGTAATGCTCCGTGACCCAGCCGGGCAGAAGGCTCAGATACGCGCCCGTTCCGCGGTAGCCAAGCATCGCGGCGTGCGCGTCCAGACTCATGCCCGTGTCTACGCGCCAGAGACCGTCGTCGTCCAGCTGAGCGGTCGCCGCGCCCGGCTCGCTTTCGATGCGAGCCGAAAGCCCGCGCGCCTGAAACCGCGAACTCACGGCGGCGTTCAGCGCGTAGCCTGCCGTGTAGGCAAGGAAGCACAGCGCCGTAAGCGCCGCCAGCCAGCGCGCCGCCGAGGGGCGATTCTCGCGGAAACCGCGATCCGACCGCAGGAAAAACACGCCTGCGGTCAGCACCGCCGCGCCGCCCGCCAGCGCCGGAATGCAGCCGATCAGCCGCGAGCCGCGTTCGTTGGAATAGAAGGCGCTTTCACCGGCCAGCGCCGGGAAGGAATACGCCAGCGCGCCATACGCCAGCATCAGCGCGCCCCACGCGCACAGGACGCCCGCGACGCGTTTTCGGCCTTCATAGTCCGGCTTCAGAAAGCGCGGAAGTCCCCACGCCGTCGCCGCGCTCACAGCCGCCGCGAAGCCGTAGCACCAGCGGTTCGTAGGATAGCCCATGCCGTTGAAAAGCCGTCCCGCCAGCGGCAGGCAGAGACACGCGGCGCACACGGCCAGCACTGCGCGAAGCTGCCGCAGGGTACCCCGTTCCTCCCCCGCGCGCAGGCGACAGCCGCGCGAAAGCACAAACAGCACCGCCGCCAGCGCCAGCGGCGAAAAGCTTTGCAGCGTCCAGTAGCCCGCGTAATCATACGGCGCGCAGAAGAACATAAAAAGCTTTATATAATAGGAAAGCGGATAATGCAGAAGCGATTCGGCGTACCCAGTCTTTCCCGCCGTGCGCCCGGAATCCAGAAAGCCCAGCGCGGATGGATACAGCACCGCCATTGACAGTGCCAGCCCCAGCAGGTAGCCGCCCAGCAGCATAAATCCGTCGCCCGCGCTTTTGCGAACGCCGCGCGCGCGCAGCCGGGCAAGCAGGCGAATGACGATATACAGAACGACCAGCAGCGTGGTCTGGTAGGCCAGATAGAAGTTGGCGAGGATCATCAGCGCCGTCACGAGCACCAGCATCGGGAAGCGACGGTCAGAAAGAACGCGCTCCACGGCAATCAGCATCAGCGGCAGATACACGCTGCCCGCCGAATAATAGGGGTTTTTAATGATGCCGATCGTCTGATAGCTGCAAAACGCGTACACCATCGCGCCCAGCGCCACCGCCGCCCCGCGCATGCCCGGCAGCCGCTTCAGATATACACCGAAAAACAGGCCGGACAGGTAGATATACAGGAAGATGAGCGCCTGATAATACACCTCCAGCCCATTCTCCGGCACAAACGCCGCCAGCCATTGAAGCGGGTCGGTAAGCCCGTAATACGCCAGCATGTTCAGGCTGTCCATGCCCTGCCCCAGCGAGAAATCCACCATGCGGAAGCCGTCTCCCGCAAGGAGCCGCCGCACGGCGCGCGCGGTGTAGAAAAGCGTCGGATACTGCTGATACAGCGCGTCGCCGCCATAGATAAACGTTTTCCCGGAAAGCAGCAGAAGCGCGAGCATCGGCAGCGCCACGGCCAGATACATCAGCGAATACTTTTTCAGCCAGCGGGCGTCCCCGCGGAGCTCGCGCGGCAGGGTTTTCATGCTCAAGCAACCGTCCTTCCCTCCCGCGACAGAATCGCCGCGGGCTTTCGTGTGATAGAATTATAGCATTTTTGCGTGCAGAAGTCCATACCGCGCCGGGCACTTCCGGAAAATCATGCCGGAATTCGGCATCGTCCGCAGTATACGTGAAGGAAATATTTTTTCACACCGCTTGACATGCCTGTGTGGTTAAGCTATAATAATGACAATAGCTTAATTAAATAGGAGAACGGACGATGGGACTGCGAAAATCACTGGATACATTTTATTACAGCACGGCGCTGTGCGATCTGCGGTTGATGAACCGGCAGTTTGTAGATGAAAATATCACCTACAACAGCCTGCTGTATATCGAGCTGATCTACACCATGAACGGCACCTGCACCGCTTCCAAGCTGGCGGAGCTGCTTCACGTTTCGAAGCCGGGCGTAACCTTAAAGCTCAACGAGCTGCTGCGGCAGGGGCTTATTACCAAAACGCCCGACCCGAATGACAGGCGCAGGAACTACCTGTCCGTCAACGACGACGCGATTCCGCAATATAAGGTTTTCCGCCGACAGGACAGCGAAGCGATTCGGCGCATCACCGACCGCTTTACGCCGGAGGAAATCAGCAGGCTCTGCGAGATGCTGGACATTATTTCGGAAATCAATTTTGAAGAAATCGAAGGAGTCTAAGCGCACACATGAAACAGCCGAAGAGCAATTTTCTGACGGGGCCGATTCTTCCGGCTCTATTGAGGTTTTCCATTCCCGTGCTGCTGGCGCTATTGCTGCAGGCGCTGTACGGCGCGGTTGACCTTTGGGCCGTGGGCAGATTCGGCACCACGGCGGACGTGTCCGCCGTCGCCACGGGCTCGCAGGCCATGCAGATCATCACCGGCTTTGTCACCGGCCTTTCCATGGGAACCACGGTGCTGCTGGGAAGCTGCGCGGGGCGCAGGGATCACGACGGCGCGGCGAAGACCATCGGAAGCAGCCTGTGGATATTTGGAGGCCTCGGCGCAATCCTGACCATCGTCACCGTGCTGGCCGCGCCGTGGATTGCCCGCGCGACCAACGCGCCGGACGAAGCGTTTTCCCAGACGGTTTCCTATATCCGCATCTGCGGCGCGGGCAGCCTGTTTATCGTGGCGTATAATCTCATCAGCGCCATTTTCCGCGGGTTCGGAGACGCGAAATCGCCTCTCTGTTTTGTGATGATCGCCTGCGTGACGAACATCATCGGCGATATTACCCTTACAAGGTTCATCCCCATGGGCGCGTCGGGCGCGGCCATTGCGACGGTGGCGGCGCAGGCCGTCAGCGTGGGCCTGTCGCTGGCGCTGGTTCGAAGGAGGGGGTTACCCTTCGCTGTGGAAAAAGGGCGTCTGCGATTTGACAGGGAAAACGCAGGCGGTATCCTGAGACTGGGGGCGCCGATTGCCCTGCAAAGCATGTGCAGCGAGGTTTCCTATCTTATTTTGCTGGGCTTTGTCAACGCGCTCGGCGAGGTGGCCTCGGCCGGCGTGGGAATTGCCGAAAAGCTGGTCATGTTCATCCTGCTGATTCCCACCTCCTATATGCAGTCGATCTCCGCGTTTGTGGCGCAGAACGACGGAGCGGGACAGATGGAACGCGCGAAAAAGTCGATGTGGCTGGGAATGCTGACCGCCGCTGTCTCAGGCGGTATGCTGGCTTATTTATCCTTTTTCCACGGAGCGGCGCTTTCTACGCTCTTTATCAACAGCAGCGAAACGGCGGTGCTGAACGCCTCGGCGGAATTTCTGAAAGCGACCAGCCTCGAGTGCTTCATTCTCTCGATTGCCTATTGCATTGTCGGCTACTTCAACGGCGTGGAACGGACAACCTTCGTTATGGTGCAGGGACTTTTGTCTATCTTCCTTGTGAAGCTTCCCTATGCGTGGTTTGCCAGCACGCAGCCTGAGCCAAGCCTGTTCCAGATTGGCATGTCCACGGCGTGGTCGGCCGCGTTCACCCTGCTTTTGTGCGCGGGCTATTACATCTATTGCAGCCGGAAGGATCGGCCCTCAAACGCGAAAGGAAGATCCGCCTGAAGTGCCCGCTCCGCATTAACAAATTGTGCGCTTTACAATTGCACTTTCGCTGTTGGACGGAGCGGAACTGTCAGAATAAGCACCTTTCCCGCAGCGGAATGCTGATCGGGAAAGGTGCTTGGCTATGGTGGTGTAGGGATTTACATGTCGCGAACCCAGATGCAGGGGCGGACGGCGATGTTGGGGGTGGTGGCGGGGAGGCCGAAGTTGGAGATTTGGCCGTCGCCATTGACGCAGGCGGCTTCGTTTTTCTCGCTGCCGGGGGAGCGAAGCCACCAGACGCAGCCGGTATCGTCGGCGGCTTTATTGTCGCTATTCGCGCCGGTGGTGTCGGCGGGGTCGGCTTCGCATTTGCGCTTGGTAGAAAGCTTGCGGCGAAGCAGCGCGTTCACCTCCGAAAGGCTCAGGAGGAACACGTGGTCGTCGGTGGAACTGCCCGCGTCGGTGTTGCAATAGGTGTTTTTGTCGGCGGTTACGGGGATTTTCAGAATATGCGGCTTCTCGTAGTCGTTGAACGCGGCGCGATAGAAGTCGCCGTTAAGCCACGCGCGGAGCGAGCACGTTTCCCAGCTTACGGGCTCGTCAACGTCGTGATAGGAGCGCTTTGCGACAGCCTTGCGGCTGAGAAGCAGCTTTCGGTTTCCTTCCTCCGCCAGCACGTCCCACACAATCGGCTCGCCGCTTCCCTGCGGCCAGCTGCCGACGAACAGGGGCGCCCGCTCTTCGTCCTCATCTGTTTTCGAAGCGCCGAACGGGGCTTCCTCATGGTTGGGAATCGAGGAATCTGCCGAGTCGCCGCCGTTAAAGCCGGATGATTCAAAATCCTCTGAAGCTGTGTCGTCAAAACGGGGCGCTTTGAATTTCGGAGCTTTGCCGCCAAAACGATGCGGCTTGAACGCTTCCGGCATATCATCCGGAATGTTGTCGGGATTGAATTCGTCGAAATCCTCCGGCTTGTCGCCGCCGGGATTTTCCGAAGCGTCACCGGTATAAGGCGAGTGGGAACCTGCGAAGGTTCCGAAGTGGGGCGCTTCATACGCGGGCGCGCCGGAGGCCGACGGATTGTCCGCGAAGTGCGGGGGAACTCCGTAGTCCGGGTCGAAGTCGTATTTCGCGTCGCGGCGGCCGGGGAAGAGGTCGCGCAGGGAAGAGAGCGCGCGCCTGAACGTACCCGGACGATCGAACAGCGCGCCGGCGATCCAGAGAAGGCCGCCGTACAGGGCGTAGGCGCACAGCGCGGTATGGAAGTTCAGCCAGCTGAACGCGGTGCGGGAGACGGTTCCGACGGTCTCTGTGCAGACGCTGGTCGCGACGGCCAGCGCGACGCCGCCGACCCACACGAGGCACGCCGCCGCGCGCAGAATCGTCTTGCCGACGGGCGTGCGGCCGGAAGAACGGTTTGGAGAATGGAACGTATGCGTCAACTTCGATTCCTCCTGTTTCTGTATTCTGATGCTGAAACGCCCACCTTTCGAAGGAAAGGCGGGCGTTTTTCAGAGGCGAGATTACTTGGCTTCGTCCTCGACCTTGATTACCTGCTGGCCATCATAATAGCCACAGGACTTGCACACGCGGTGCGAAAGCTTCATTTTTCCGCACTTGGGGCACTTCACGATGCCCGGGAGAGACAGCTTCCAGTGCGCGGAACGACGGGAATCTCTTCTCGCCTTCGAAACTTTTCCTTTCGGTGTTGCCATGGTCACACCTCCTCATTGTTTTGGTCGGTTAATAATCTACTCAATGCCGAAAAGGGATTTCCGGCCTCGCCGGCCTTTGGGCATGTGCATAGCTCCGTGTTCAGGTCTTTTCCGCAAACCGGACAAAGTCCCTTGCAGTCCTCGCGGCAGAGAAAGCGCATCGGCAGATCCAGAAGCAAGGCTTCCTCGACCGCCGCGGCTAAGTCAATCTCGTGCCCCTCCAGCGGGTACTTGTCTCCGTCGTCGCCGCCGCGCACGAATTCGCCCTTCAGCTCCGCGCTCAGGGGTTTCTGAACGGGCTTCAGGCAGTTCGCGCAATGGGCGTGAACCACGGCTTCAATCGTGCCGCTGACGTTGACCGTTTCGTCCGCTCCAAAGTATTCGCCGCGGAAAACCACGTTCGAAAAGGAAATCTCGTCGCCCATGATCTCGCAGGGATCAAAGGTGAAGGACATTTCGAGCGGGTAAATCTGCCCGGGATACTTGAGCGCCTTGGATACGTCCAGCATAGAAACGGAATCCCTCCACTACAGCCTTTATAGTATACTCGCACAAAGGGGTTTTGTAAAGTTATTTCTTTGAGCGCCTTTGTGCGCGCGGGCTTATTTGCCCTCGGTGAGCGCCAGCGTATCCAGCGCGATCGCCAGCTCCTCGTTGGTGGGGATGACCCAGACCTGAACGGGCGCGCCGTCCCTGGAGATGCAGGCCTCCTCGCCGCGAACCTTGTTCTTGGCATCGTCGATCTCAATGCCTAAGAAGGACAGACCCTCGCACACCTTGGCGCGGCCGGCGCCGTCGTTTTCGCCGATGCCGGCGGTGAAGATCAGCGCGTCGATTCCGCCCATCGCCGCAGCGTAGGCGCCGATGTACTTGCGGATGCCGTAGGCCCACATATCGAGCGCCAGCTGAGCGTCCTTGTTGCCCTCGTTCGCGGCCGTGTTCACGTCGCGCATGTCGCTGGAAGCGCCGCTGATGCCCAGAAGGCCGCTCTTTTTATTGAGAATGTTCAGCGTCTCGGTGACGGAGATGCGCTCGTTGTTGGCGATGCACTCGACGACGGCGGGATCCAGCGAGCCGGAGCGGGTGCCCATCAGAACGCCCTCCAGCGGCGTGAGACCCATGGAGGTGTCCACGCACCTGCCGTTCACGACCGCGGACAGCGAGGAGCCGTTGCCAAGGTGGCAGATGACGATCTTGTCCGCCTTCTTGCCGTTCGCCTTCAGAATTTCGATGGCGCGGCCGGACACGAAGCGGTGGCTGGTGCCGTGGAAGCCGTAGCGGCGGATGGCGTATTTCTTATAATACTCCATCGGGATGCCGTACATATAGGCCTCCGGCGGCATGGTCTGATGGAATGCGGTGTCGAACACGGCCACCTGCGGCGTGCCGGGCATGACCGCCTCGCAGGCCAGAATGCCCTGCAGGTTGGCAGGGTTGTGGAGCGGGCCAAGGGGGAAGCAGTCGCGAATGGCCTTCTTGCACGCGTCGTCCACGATGCAGCTGGCAGTGAACTTGTCGCCGCCGTGCAGCACGCGGTGGCCGACTGCGCCGATTTCCTTCACGTCCGCGATCACGCCGTGATCCTTGTCCACCAGCGCCTCCAGAACCATCTGGATGGCGGAGGTGTGATCCTTGAAGCAGGTGTCCACGATGAACTTCTCTTCGCAGTCCGCACCGTATTTATGGGTGAGCTTGCCGGTCTCCATGCCGATGCGCTCGGCCAGACCCTTGGCGATGACCAGCTGGGTATCCATGTCGATCAGCTGATATTTGAGGGAGGAGGAACCGGCGTTAATGACGAGAATTTTCATGAAGCTTTCTCCTTTGTTACTGCGCCTGAACGGCGGTAATCGCGACGGTGGCGACGATGTCGTCCACGGAGCAGCCGCGGCTCAGATCGTTGCAGGGCTTGGCAATGCCCTGAAGGATGGGGCCGTAGGCCTCGGCCTTGCCGAAGCGCTGCACGAGCTTATAGCCGATGTTGCCCGCCTGCAGGTCGGGGAACACGAGCACGTTGGCGTGTCCCGCGACCTCGCTGCCGGGCGCCTTCAGCGCGCCGACGGAGGGCACGATGGCCGCGTCCAGCTGCAATTCGCCGTCCAGCTTGAGGTCGGGCGCGAGCTCCTTGGCAAGGCGGGTGGCTTCCTGCACCTTGGTCACGTTGTCATGCTTGGCGCTGCCCTTGGTGGAGAAGGAAAGCATGGCGACCTTCGGCTCGATGCCGGCCAGCGTGCGGGCGCTCTCGGCGGCCGCGACGGCGATGTTGGCCAGCTCCTCGGCGGTGGGGTTCGGGATGACGGCGCAGTCGGAGAAGATCATCACGCCGTATTCCTCAATGGGGGATTCCATCATGAAGCAGGAGGACACGGTTTTGATGCCGGGCTTGCACTTGATGATCTGCAGCGCGGGGCGCAGCATGTCGCCGGTGGAATGAACTGCGCCGGACACGAGACCGTCGGCGTCGCCCATCTTCACCATCATCACGCCGTAGAACATGGGATCCTGCACCTTCTTGGCGGCTTCCTCCTCAGTCATGCCCTTGGCCTTGCGCAGCTCGTACAGGGCGGAGGCGTAGGACGCGGCCTTCTCGCTGGTCTTGGGATTCACAATTTCGATGCCGCACAGGCAGGTGTTCGTTTCGGCGGCGACGGCCTTTACCTTCTCGGGATCGCCGAGAATGGTCAGCTTCGCAATGCCCGCGTCCGCGATTTTGCGGGCCGCCTGAATATTTCTGGTTTCCTCGCCCTCGGGCAGCACGATGTGCTTCACGTTGGACTTTGCCTGCGCAATGATTTTGTCAATGATCGCCATGGTTATAGCCTCCCGACAGAAATTCATGTATTCGCGGCCGACGCCGCACATTTCTTCCATAATATTATATACCACATTCGCCGATTTGGCAAATGCGTGCGGCGGCTGACGCGTTAAGTTGCGCGAAAGAATCTTGCGCGGCCGGAAGGAAGGCCGTAAATTGGTTGCAATCTGCGGCGGAATATGGTATGATTGTGGTGAATCGAAAGCAAAAAGGAGAAACAAACGATGAAAAAGCTTCTGTCCGTTCTTCTGGCGCTGGTACTCATGCTGGGCTGCGCGAGCGCGCTCGCAGAGGCGGCCTCCGCGCAGAGCAATCTGGAAACCTTCGATTTCGGGGATTTCACCATGACCTTCGACGCCGATATGGTCGGTGAGATTTCGGACGAGAAGGTCGAAAATCAGGTGTATTTCCAGCTGTTCCCCTTCTATGATGAGAATTCCGCGTTCAACCCGACCATCAACTGCGTGTGGAATTCCGCTGTGGAAGACCTGACCCAGATCGACGCGAACGAGTTCGCTGCCGCCGTTATGCAGGCCATGCTGGCGCAGTATGAGGCAATGGGTCTGAAGGCCGAGAACGCCCTGATTCTGATGGCTGTGCCCGACGAGCAGGACGGCAAGTACGCGATTTCCTATCTGGCGCAGTATACCCTCGAAGGCACTACCCTGTACATGATGCAGGCCGTCGTGTCCGACGCAGCGTTCGGCACCTATACTTTCACCGTGACCTTCGTCAATCTTGAACAGGCGGAGGCGCTCACCGAAATCGTCAACACCATCAAGTGGACGAAGTAAGCATCTTTTGCAAATTGTCCGCAGAGTCCTTCGGGGCTTTGCGGATTTTTTCATTTTTGGCTTGCAACGGGGCGGGAATCGTGTCATAATGCCAGCAGAGAAGAGATGGGCGGGTGAGCGCATGGGGTATCGGATTGCCATCTGCGACGACGAGCGCGCACAGGCAGAGGAGCTGCGGGCGCTGGTTCTCGCGTGGGGAAGGGACGCGGGCGCGGACTGCGCGGTGGAGATTTTCGCGAGCGCGGAGGCGTTTCTGTTTGCCCGTGAGGGCGGCGGAGTGTTTGACATTCTGCTGCTGGACGTGGAAATGTCGGGCATGAGCGGGCTTGAGCTGGCCCGCCGGCTGCGGGCGGACGGGGATCACGCGCAGATTGCGTTCATCACGTCTCACTTTGAATTTGTGGCCGAGGGCTACGACGTGGAGGCGCTGAACTATCTGGTGAAGCCCGTGACGCGGGAAAAGCTGTTCGCGGTGCTTTCGCGCGCGGCCGAGCGGCTGGCGGTGGAGCCGCCGTATGTGCTGGTCGCGAGTGACGGGGAGACGGTGAAGCTGTATGAATCGGAGATTCTGTATGTGGAGTCGTTTCTGCACGAGCTGGTTATTCACGCGAAGGGGCGTGAGTATCGCGTTCGGGAGCCGATTTCCGCGCTCGAGGGACGGCTCAGCGCGGACTTCTTCCGCGTGCATCGGTCGTATCTGGTAAATCTGAAGGCCGTGCGCCGCATCGGGCGCGCGTCGGTCGCGCTGGAGGGCGGGGCGGAGGTTCCCGTCGCCCGCGGCAAGTATGACGACATCAACCGCGCGTTTATCGCGAGAAACTGAGGGCAGCATGCTGAAGCATACCTATCTGAAGCTGGTTGAGATGCAGGAGGAGCAGGCGAAGCGCCATCTGGAGGAGGTTCGCGTGATTCACAGCGAGATGCGCGGCTACAAGCACGACTTCCACCACCATCTGCAGGCGCTGAAGGGGCAGCTGGAAGCGGGCGAGACGGAGCGCGCGCTCGCCTACATCGAGCAGCTCGACCGAAGCCTGCAAAGCGTGGACACGCTTTTGAAGACCGGCAACGTGACCGTGGACGCGCTTTTGTCGGCGAAGCTGGCGCAGGCGCGGTCGGAGGGCATATCCGTGGACGTGCAGGCGAACCTGCCGGATACGCTTGCGCTGACCGACGTGGAGCTGAGCATCGTCATCGGGAACCTTTTGGACAACGCCGTTGAGGCCTGCCGGGCGGCGTCGGGGCGGAAATTCATTCGCCTGTCCATCCGGATGAAGGGCAGCATGATGTATTTTTACCTTTTGAATTCCGCGGGCGCGAAGCAGAAAAAGGTCGGCTCGCTGTTCCGCACGGGGAAGAGCGGCGCGCACGGCTTCGGGCTGCACCGCGCCGAGGCGATTTTAAAAAAGCACGGCGGGTGGGTGAAGTACAACAGCGAGGACGGCGCGTTCACCTCCGAATTTCTGGTTCCCGCGGTTCGCTGAATGCAATTCGTGCACTGACAGACGCAGTTGGTGCACGAACTGTGTTTTTTTGCGGGCGATTGTGCTATCATGCGGTCATACGGAAGAAGGGAGCGATGCGTTTTGAAACGCGAATCAAAAAAGAGGCCCTACCGCTCCTCGTGGAGCAACGCCATGTGGAGCTATCGCGAGATGCTGCGGGGGACGCCGCGGTCGTTCTGGCTGATGGTCGGCTGCGTGCCGCTGGCCGTGTTTCTGGAATGGGCGGGCATTCAGCTGCCCGCGCTGGTGGTTGAGCAGGTTACGACGGGGCAGACGTTCGCCCGCGCGGCGACGGCCGTCGGCATTCTGCTGGGCGCGACGCTGCTGGCGGCGGCGCTGCGCGATTTTCTGACGGCGGCGCTGCGGGGCGCGATTCAGATGTTCCGCTATCGGGAGAACACGGCGCTGTATCGAAAGGTCATGCGCTGCCTTTATCAGAAGTTTGAAAGCAAGTCCGTGCGCGATCTGTATCAGCGCGCGATGTCGCCCCTGTGGATGTACAACGGCATTGTGCCGCTGCTTCAGGTGCCGCAGGAGAGCATGAATGTGTTTCAGAACCTTCTGTGCTATTTCCTGTTTGGCACGGTGATTTCCTTCGTAAGCCCGTGGCTTGTGGCGCTTCTGACGGCGCTGCCGATGGTGAACTGGTTCTGTGTGCGCGCCTACAACCGCTATGAATACGGAACGCGCGAGGCGCGCGCCGATCTGGAGAGGAAGCTCTACTACACATCCCAGCGCGGCTCGGACTTCGCTATGGCGAAGGACGTTCGCGTGTACGGCATGACGGACTGGCTGCGCACAGTCTATCGCGACCTGACAAGCCAGCTCCTTGGCTGGCAGAAGCGCCTGAGCGGCCGGCAGCTGCTGACGCGGCTTGCCGACCTCGGCGTGATTCTCGTGCGCGACGGCGCGGCCTACTATGTGCTCATCCGCATGGCGGTGCGGGGCGAGCTGAGCGCCGACCGGTTTGTTCTGTACTTCGCGGCGATTTCCAGCTTCGCGACCTTCATCGGCAACATCATGACCGCGCTGGGCAAGGTGCAGGAGGCAAGCCTCAAGACCAGCGACTTCCGCGAGTACATGGATTTGCCGGAGGGCGACGACGCGGGCACCGAGCGCGCTGACGCACATCTGAACCACGCGCCGGAGATTGCCTTCGAACACGTTTCGTTCCGCTATGAGGGCGCGGAGCAGGACACGCTGCACGATTTGTCCTTCACCTTCCATCCCGGCGAGCGCGTCGCGCTGGTGGGCATGAACGGCGCGGGCAAGACGACGCTGGTGAAGCTGCTGTGCGGGCTGTACGTGCCGACCTCCGGGCAGATTCGAATCGACGGCGTTCCCGTGGGCGATTTTGTGCGGAAGGAATACTATCGGCTGTTCTCACCGGTATTCCAAGACGTGGAGACCTCGTTCTTCTCCTTGGCGGAAACGGTGGCGGCCGACTTTGGCGAGCATGTAGACCGGGCGCGCGCTGAAGCGTGCATGCGCCGTGCGGGGCTTGGGAAGAAGCTGGACGCGCTGCCGCAGGGCATCGACAGCCGGCTGAACAAGCAGGCGAACGCGGACGGCATTGAGTTATCCGGCGGCGAGACGCAGAAGCTCATGATGGCGCGGGCGCTGTATAAGGATGCGCCGATTCTGGTGCTGGACGAGCCGACCGCTGCGCTCGACCCCATTGCGGAGAACGAAATCTATCTGCAATATCGGGATATGACCGAGGGGAAGACATCGCTGTTTATTTCCCACCGTCTGGCGTCCACGCGCTTCTGCGACCGCATTCTGTTCCTGAGCGAAGGGCAGATTGCCGAGGAAGGCACGCACGACGAGCTGATCGCGCGCGGCGGCGACTATGCGAAGCTGTTTGAAATTCAAAGCTGCTGGTATCGAGAGGACTACAAAGGAGGCGAAACGGCATGAAGCTGAGGGAGCATTTGCATATCATTTATCGTTCCATACGGCTGCTGGATCGCCTGAGCCGTCGGTGTCTGCTGGGACGCGCCTTCCTCGCGCTGGTGACGGCGCTCATGCCCTACGTGCCCATTTACTTTTCCGCGCGGCTGGTTGACGCGCTGATTTCCGGCGCGTCGGTTCAGACGCTGGCGCTGTACGCCGGGCTGACGGTCGGACTGACGGCGCTTCTGAGCCTTGCGAAGGCGTTTCTGCAGGCGCAGTGCGAGATCGGCGCTCCGGAGATGGAGCTGGCCTACGAATGGATGCACGCGGAGAAGGCCGCGCAGCTTTCCTACGCGTCCATCGAGGATCACGAGGTCGCGCGGCTCAAGCAGCGCATTCGCTCGGAAACGCAGACCGGCTTTAATCTCTACTGGTTTTACAGCTGCATGGAGCAAACGATTCAATCCTCTGTGCAGATTCTCGCGTCTATATCGCTGACGGCGTCCTTCTTTGCGGCGGACACGATCTCCCTCCCGGCGAAGCTGCTGTTCGCGGGCGGCGTGGTGCTGACGATCGCGGTGAACATGCTGATCGGCCGCAGATCCGCGAAAATCAGAAGCGCCTTTTCATCGGACTGCGTGCAGAGCAACATCCAGCTTGGAGAGCTGGACGACTATATCACCCGTTATAAGCCCGGCAAGGACATTCGCCTGTACGCCATGGAGGAACCGCTGGCCGCGCTGGGTAAGCGGATTCTGGATGAGTTTGGCGCATATCAGACGCGCGTGTATCTGAAATGCGCTGGGCTGGAGCTGGTTGCGACGGTGATGAATTACGCGCTGCGCTTCGGCGTGTACCTGCTGCTGATCTCCGGCGCGCTGATGGGCGGCGTGACGGTCGGCTCCATCGCGCAGTACGTTTCCAGCGTCATGCTGCTTCTGACGGCGGCCATGGAGCTCGTGCGCACCATGCAGATGCTGGCGCTGAACGACACGTATACCAAGCGCTTCTTCTCCTACTTTGACATTCCCAACCCCATGTACAAGGGCTCGCTGTCCGTGGAGAAGCGGGACGACAACGAGTACTTTATCGAGTTCTGCGACGTGTCGTTCAAATATCCGAACACCGACGCATACGCGCTCCGGCATGTGAGCCTGCGCTTCCGGGTGGGCGAGAAGCTGGCCGTCGTCGGCATGAACGGCAGCGGCAAGACGACCTTCATCAAGCTGCTCTGCCGGCTGTACGATCCCACCGAGGGCGAGATTCGGCTCAACGGCGTGGACATTCGCAAGTACGACTACGACGAGTACATGGCCATTTTCTCCGTGGTGTTTCAGGATTTCCAGCTGTTTGCCTATTCGCTGGGGCAGAACGTGGCGGCCAGCGCGGAGTACGACGCCAAGCGCGCGGAGGCATGCCTGCGGGAAGCGGGCTTCGAGGAGCGGCTTTCCAGCCTGCCGAAGGGATTGGATACCAGCCTGTATCAGGACTTCGATAAGGACGGCATAGAGATTTCCGGCGGCGAGGCGCAGAAGATCGCGATTGCGCGCGCCCTGTACAAAAACGCGCCCTTCATCGTGCTGGACGAGCCGACGGCGGCGCTCGATCCCGTGTCCGAGTATGAGGTCTACCGCCGGTTCGGCGAAATCTCCGGCGGCAAGACGGCCATCTATATCAGCCACCGGCTCGCCTCCTGCCGCTTCTGCGACGAAATTCTGGTCTTCCATGAGGGACAGATCGTCCAGCATGGCGCGCACGAAGCCCTGCTCGCGCAGGAAGGCGGCAAATACGCCGAGCTGTGGAACGCGCAGGCGCAGTACTATACCGAAACGGCATAAAAAACCGCGGCGGCTCCGGGCAGTTCGGAGCCGCCGTTCTGGCGGGGCTATTTCGGCTTGGTTTCGAGCTTCAGCGGGCAGTCGCCGAGGCGCCTGAGCCTGAAGCCGTCGGCTTTGTATTCCTCATGGCTGAAGGTTCAATCAGTGCCGGTTATAATTCCATCATCAATCTTCACGATTCGCTGACAGGAATTGGCGACATAATCATCATGCGTAACGATAATAATGGTTTTTCCCCGCGCGTTCAGCTGCTGAAACAGACCGACGATTCTTTCGGAATTTTCCCGATCCAGCGCGCCTGTCGGTTCATCAGCCAATATAACATGCGGGTCGTTAACCATGGCTCTTGCTATGGCTACTCTCTGCTTCTCGCCGCCAGATAGCTTTGCAACCCGCTTTTTCGCCAAATGATGAATCCCTACATAGCGCAGCTGCTCCATCGCGAGCGCATCCATGAGTGAGAGCTTTGTCTTAGAAAACAGCAATGGAGTTGCCACATTTTGCAAAGCATCGTCATTTTCGATGAGCGCGAAATGCTGCATGACAAATCCGAAGCATGTATTGCGAAGCGCTGCCAGCTGAGACGACGACATACCTGTCACACTTTCGCCATCCAGCAAATATTCTCCGGACGTAGGCCGATCCAAGCAGCCGATGATGTGCAGCAGGGTTGATTTTCCCGCGCCTGACGACCCCTTAATCGCAACCATTTCTCCCGTTTTGATTGTAAGATCGACGCTTTTGAGCGCCTGAAACGGCGGAACACCGCGGGAAGCGCTATATGTCTTCGATACGTTTCTCAATTCGATCATCATATGTTATTCTCCTCCGTTAAGCGTTTTCAGGGATACGCTGATATCATGGTGCAGCAGGCTGCGTATAAACGCGGCGCTTGTGCCGAAAAAGATGGCTATGAGGTAGACAAATAGAAGTACATAGAACAGCACGTGTCTGCCGCTTGATAACCATGCCGTCTGCAGCATTCCATATTTGTCCATGAGAATGGATATTCCGATTATAATTATTATCAGGACAATATGCCGCGCGAACTCAATCCATACGCATTTTTCCCATCGCATACCCAGCAGGTAGTAAATGGTATAGCTTTTTCGGCAGCTCATGCTGTGGATTACCTCGGTACTCAAGATGACGATGGACGCGAGAAGGAAGAACAATACGAACAAAAGAACCTCGGACGCTATCAGTTCATTAGAATCCGCAATATATCGTCTGACCATATCGTTGATGGATTGAATGCTTCCATACTTGTTGTACTTTGCCGCGAGCTGATCTTTCGTCATATCGGTCAATAAGAACAGCACCCGGATGGGGGCTCCATCGGTAATTAACAGCTGGCGCAGATTGGGATTCTGCGCGCTGCTTAGCAGGATTACGGGCTGCTGAGATATGAACGAATCGATGGAACTGGACATGCCGGTAGGCAGCAGATACTGCGTAGGAGACGCTAATACGCCTGCTACCTGTATCTTTATCGTTTCCTTGTTCGCGACAAGTATTTCAGTCACGCTGCCTGCATGGAGGCCGGTATGCGACGAAACGACAGCCGGGCACGCTTCATATTCACCACTGTACGCCGAAAGCCATTCTCCCTCAGAGAGCTTGGGGCGATATAAATCGATCAAATCAGAATCATACAGGCCGAGACGGAGATTGCGTCCGTCTGCCATGCAATTCAGCGCACTGGCGCTCCCTGCCTTTTTTACAGCGGGATCGGCTTTCAAACGCTCGATAATATCCTCTTCATTCGGTAAATAATACTCGAATTCTTGCAAGACATACAGCTCATCGTTATACAATTCTTTGGCGGCTCTCTGGTTGTCTATGCGGTCGCTGACATAGACGAATAATTCCGTCAACATCACAATCGATAGAATGACTTCGATAAGAATGATCAGATTCAAAACGAGCTGCCTTTTGAGAAACTTCGCGGCGATTATAAGGTTCTTTATCATTTATGCCACCTCTGCACTCGATACGTTGCGATAGTGATTCAAAAGAGAAAGCGAGCGAAATACGACTACAATCCAGCAGAAAGCGAAAATCCCAATGCCGATAAGCAAACGCCAGATTGCCGGAAGGGAGACGAGGATCATTCCCTCAAACCACAGATTGATCAATTCCAAACCGGCCAATGCGGCAAGGTAAGAAGTCAGGCTCAGCAGCAGAATATTGATTGTGCAAAAGAACAGGATGTGTCTTTTTTTCGCTCCGCAGACCATGCACACCCGATAGCGTTCGCGTTCACTTCGAAACCAGTAAATAATAATCAATACGACGGCCACCAGCGACATAAGCAATATGGCGGAATACGTAGACAGCACTTCAAGCAGACTGCTTCTGATCGATTCCCTTGTTCCCGGAATATAGTAGTCGTCAACGCTTTCATAGGATGAAATCATCTGCGACAGCATATTCTGCTGCTCTTTTGATAAAATGCCTGCGAAATGGCAATTCAGCATTATGGGTTCGCGGCCCGACGCTAAATAGGTCTTTGCCGGCATGGCAATGAACGTTGGAATTGGAACATCCAATGCCAGTTCTGACAGCGGAAAGTACCGGGCAATATCCGTATAGCCTCCCACCGCGTCAAAATGGGTTTCGTCGATTTCTATGCCCTCATCCCATATATGATCCGCTTTTTCCTGCGGAAGATTGCGAACATATTCAAGGGACAGCAGCGCGACATTCTTTCCTTTTTCCATTTCGTCCTGTGAAAACAGCCTGCCATATGGTATGGACATCTGAAACTGTGATGCTTCATAGGAGATACCTGTGCACTGCTCATCGATCAGGCTGATGGAAAAAAATCTCCGGAAGGGACTCGCTGCTTACAATATCATTGTATATAGAAATGATATCCTCTGAAACCGCGCTCTCTGCGAACACATATTCCTGCGACAGGCTATTCTGGTAGGTATACAGCCCTTTTTCAACCAGCACGAGAAAGCTCAAAGCGGTTATCGCCAAGCTTAGTCCGGAAAGAATCGCAAACGCCTTGCGGTAGCGGCATAGCTTCAGAAAGTTGCGCACGGCTACAAAAAACATCTCTATACGCTCCAATCGTATTGATATAATGCGAGGAGGGGCTGACCGTTCTTTCTTGGAAAATACATCCTATTTATAATATACCACAATAAGCACTATATGTCGACAACAATTTTAAACGAGTCAAACCTTCTCACCTCCTCGTCCTTTAGACACGCGTCCGCGCAAAACGTTACAGGTCTTCCGCATAAAGATGGCGGGGATGAACGCGGGGCGCAAAAATTTACCGGAGGTGCGCGTTTTTGTGTATTGACATGATGGGTGAGCGGAATTATAATGAAGCAAATTGAAGGAAAGGAGCGAGCAGATTGATCGGCATGAAGAAGGCTGCGGCGTTTTATTACTTTTACTTTATCGGCTTCCGATAAGGTATGTTTTGCTGCAACCGAATGGCGATAAATCGGGCCCGCTTCTCAAGGAACGGCTTCGCAGTGAAACATCCTGCGAAGCCGTTTTTTCATTATTGGATGGAGGAATGACGGATGATTATTCTGCTGAAGGAAAACGCGAACGCCAGACAGGTGGACAACCTGAAGAAATTTCTCACGAACCGCGGCTTTGACCTGCACATTTCCGAGGGCACGCAGCACACGCTGATCGGCCTGATCGGCGACACCTCGAAGCTGGACATCGACCTGATTTCCTCCTTAGACGTGGTGGAGTCCGTGCGGCGCATTCAGGAGCCGTACAAAAACGCCAACCGCAAGTTCCACACGGCGGATACCGTGGTGGACGTGGGCGGCGCGAAGATCGGCGGCGGGCATTTCATGATGATCGCGGGGCCGTGCTCGGTGGAGACGCACGACCAGATTCTTTCCGTCGCCGAGTCCGTGAAGGCGTCGGGCGCGAACATGCTGCGCGGCGGCGCGTTCAAGCCGCGCACGTCGCCCTACGCGTTTCAGGGGCTGCACGAGAAGGGCATCGAGCTTCTGCGCGAGGCCAAGAAGCAGACGGGGTTGCCCATCATCACGGAAATCATGGACATTAACCACCTGCCGCTGTTCGAGGACGTGGACGTGATTCAGGTGGGCGCGCGCAACATGCAGAACTTCGAGCTTCTGAAGGAGCTGGGGCAGACCCGCAAGCCCATCCTGCTTAAGCGCGGGCTGGCGAACACGATTGAGGAGCTTTTGATGAGCGCCGAATACATCATGGCCGGCGGCAACGAGCAGGTCATCCTGTGCGAGCGCGGCATTCGCACCTTCGAAACCGCCACCCGCAACACGCTCGACCTGTCCGCCGTGCCGGTGCTTCATAAGCTCACACACCTGCCCGTGGTGGTGGATCCCAGCCACGGAACCGGCGTGAACGATCTGGTGCATCCCATGGCGCTGGCGGCCGTGGCGGCGGGCGCGGACGGCCTGATCATCGAGGTGCACAACGACCCGCCGCACGCGCTGTGCGACGGCAAGCAGTCGCTGACGCCCGAGCAGTTCGACCGCCTGACCAAGGCGGTGCGCGGCATTCTTCCGTTCGCGGCGAAGGAGATGACGTGGGAATGAACGTCGGTATCGTGGGGCTCGGCCTGATTGGCGGCTCTCTGGCCAAGAGCGTCAAAAAGCACAGCGAGCATACCGTGTGGGGCTTTGACATTGATTCCGACGCAGTGACGCAGGCGCTGATGTGCGGCGCGATTGACGAAGCGCTGACGGACGCGCTGCTTCCGCGCTGCGGCGTGGTGCTGGTGGCGCTGTATCCGGGCGCGTGCGTGCGCTACATCGAGGAGCACGCGGAAGCGTTCGCGCCGGGCGCGTGGGTGATCGACTGCGCGGGCGTGAAGCGCGCCGTGTACGAGCCGGTTTCGAAGGTCGCCGAGGGGCGAGGCTGGACGTACATCGGCGGGCACCCGATGGCGGGGCGGGAGTATTCCGGCTTCCGTCACGCGACGGGAACGCTGTTTGAGCGCGCCAGCATGATTCTCACGCCCATGCCGGACGCGGACATTGAGACGCTGGAGGCCGCGAAGGCGTTCTTTCTGGAAATCGGCTTCAAAACCGTGCGCATCACCACGCCGGAGGAGCACGACCGCATGATTTCGTACACCTCCCAGCTGGCGCACATCGTTTCCAGCGCGTATATCAAAAATCCGTGCTCCGCGCAGCACAAGGATTTTTCCGCCGGCAGCTTTCAGGACATGACGCGCGTGGCGCGGCTGAACGAAACCATGTGGACGGAGCTGTTTCTGGACAACGCCGACCTGCTGGTGCCGTCCATCGACGATTTGATTCTGCGCCTGACCCAGTATCGCCGCGCGCTGGCGGAGGAAAACGCCGGCGAGCTGCGCGAGCTTCTGAAGGAAGGGCGCGTCATGCGCGAGAACCTCGATTAAAAAGGAGAAAGCCCATGCAAACCGTACACATTGGCGTTTCCGCTCCCTACGACGTGCTGGTGGGGCCGGGTCTTTTGTCCGAATGCGGCGCGCGCATGCGCGAAGCGGTCGGGCTGTGCCGCGCCGCGATTGTGAGCGATTCCACGGTGGACGCGCTCTACGGCGACCGGGTGGAGCGCAGCCTGCGGGAATCCGGGTATGACGCGCTGCGGTGCGTTTTTCCCGCCGGAGAACGGAACAAGACGCTCGCGACGCTCGGCGGCATTCTGGAATTTCTGGCGGAGAACCATCTGACGCGCGCGGATGTGGTCGTGGCGCTGGGCGGCGGCGTGACCGGCGATATGGCGGGCTTCGCGGCGGCGGTGTACATGCGCGGCATTCGCTTTGTACAGCTGCCCACCACGCTGCTGGCGGCGGTGGACGCTTCCGTGGGCGGGAAGACGGCGGTCGATCTGGCCGCGGGGAAGAACCTCGCGGGCGCGTTTCATCAGCCGTCGCTGGTGCTGACGGACGTGGACGTGATTCGCGCGCTGCCACAGCATCTTCTTTCGGACGGCGCGGCGGAGATCATCAAGCACGGCGTGCTGGCCGACGCGGCGCTGTTTGAACGGATGTGCGCGCCGGATTGGACGCGCGAAATGGAGACGATTCTCGCGCGCAACGTCGCCATCAAGCGCGACGTGGTGGTTTCAGACGAGCGCGAAAACGGCGCGCGGCAGCTTCTGAACCTTGGCCACACCTTCGGGCATGCCGTCGAGAAGTGCTCCGGCTACGCGATGAGCCACGGGCAGAGCGTGGCCGTGGGCATGGTTCTCGCCGCGGGCGCGGCGGGGAACGAGGACGTATGCCGCGCGATTATCGCCGCCAGCCGGAACTGCGGGCTGCCGGTGACGGCGCCCTATTCCGCGAAAACGCTCGCGGAGGCGGCGCTTTCGGATAAAAAGCGTCGGGGCGGCCTTGTGACGCTGGTGCTGCCCGAGCACGTCGGCAGGTGCCGGCTTGAAAAGGTGGAGGTTTCCCGGCTGGAGGAATATTTCCAGAAGGGGATCGCCATGGCGGAGGCGGTTTCATGAACGCGGTGATTCATCCCGGGCTTTTGCAGGGCGGCGTGCGGGTTCCGCCGTCCAAATCGGCGGCGCACCGCGCGCTGATCGCGTCGGCGCTGGCGGACGCGCCGACGGAAATCGAGATTTCCGCGCTGAACGAGGACATTCTGGCGACGATCGGCTGTCTGCGCGCGCTGGGCGCAAAGATTGAACAGACGGACGAGGGACTGCGCGTGTCTCCGATTGAAAGAGCGAGCCGCGCGGAAGCCGCGGGCGAGAATGGGATTCGCGCGTCTTCGGACGGAGAATCAGTTTGCGCGGAGTCGGCGGGCGAGGATGAATTGCGCGTGCTGAACTGCGGGGAAAGCGGTTCGACGCTGCGGTTCATGCTGCCGGTCGCGGCGGCGCTGGGCGCGGCGTGCGTGTTTACCGGCGGCGGACGGCTTCCCGAAAGGCCGAACCGCATCCTGACCGACGCGCTCAACGCGCACGGCGCGTATGCGGACAGGGAGCTTCTGCCGATTCGCCTTTCAGGACGGCTGACCGGCGGCACGTATGCCGTGGCCGGAAACGTGAGCTCGCAGTACATTACCGGGCTTCTGCTGGCGCTGCCGCTGTGCGCGCAGGACAGCGAAATCGTGCTGACAAAGGCGCTGGAATCAGCGTCGTATGTGGAAATCACGCTTGAAACGCTGGCGGCGTTTGGCGTTCGGGTGCTTAAAACGCAGCAGGGCTGGCATGTGCCCGGCGGTCAGCGCTACAGAAGCCCCGGCCGCGTGCGCGTGGAGGGCGACTGGTCGGCGGCCGCGTTCTGGCTGGCGGCGAACGCGCTCGG
This sequence comes from bacterium, assembly GCA_963618055.1. GTDB lineage: Bacteria > Bacillota > Clostridia > Christensenellales > Aristaeellaceae > SFHK01. Next base: position 54,290 of record CAVERI010000006.1, read on the forward strand.
CAGCCGTGTGGAATGCAAGGGGCTGAACGCGGACTCCGCGCAGGGCGACCGCGCGATTGCGCGAATGCTGAACGAGCTGGGCGGTGAAATCGACGTGTCCGACACGCCCGATCTGGTGCCCGCGCTGGCCGTCGCGGCGGCGGCGCATCCGGGGCAAACGCATATCACCGGCGCGGCGCGGCTGCGGGTGAAGGAAAGTGACCGTCTGCGCGCCGTGGCGGATTTGCTGCGCGCGCTGGGCGGGCGGGTCGAGGAGCTTTCGGATGGGCTGATCATCGACGGCGGGCATCCGTTTACCGGCGGAACGGTGAACGGCGCGAACGATCACCGCATCGTAATGGCCGCCGCCATTGCCGCGACCGCCGCGCGGGGCGACGTAATCATCACGGACGCGCAGGCCGTGGCGAAGTCCTACCCGGGTTTCTTTGAGGAGCTCCGGCGGCTGGGCGGGCGCTGCGAGGTTGGATGCAATGAAACAACTCCGATGGCGGGGAGGGAAGGGAAATGTCAAATCTGATCGGCAACCGGTTTCGCGTGCTCGTGTTCGGGCAGTCGCACGCGCCGTCGATCGGCGCGGTGATCGAGGGGCTTCCCGCCGGGTTTGTGCCCGACTGGGATGCGGTTTCCGCGTTTATGGCGCGGCGCGCGCCGGGCGGAAGTGCGCTTTCCACGGCGCGCAGGGAGGCGGACGCGCCGGAGATTCTGTCCGGGCTGAACGAACGCGGGGAAACCTGCGGCGCGCCGCTGGCTATGCGCATCGTGAACGGCGACGCGCGCTCGCGGGATTACGAGAAGCTGAGGGACGTGCCGCGCCCGGGGCACGCGGATTATCCCGCGGGCGTGAAGTTTGACGGGCACAGCGACATTCGCGGCGGCGGGCAGTTTTCAGGCCGTCTGACCGCGCCGTTGTGCTTTGCGGGCGCGCTCGCAATGCAGCTTTTGGCGCGGGAGGGCGTGCGCGTGCGCGCGCGTATCGCGCAGATTGAAGGCGTGTTCGACGCGCCGATGGACTTCGCGAGGCCGAAGCTGGACGCGATTGCGGCCGAGGGGCTGCCGGTTGTGGATTCGGCGGCGGGCGCGCGGATGGAGCGTGCGATTCTTCAGGCGAAGGCGGAGGGCGATTCCGTGGGCGGCGTGATCGAGTGCTTCGCCGCGGGGCTTCCCGCCGGACTGGGCGAGCCGATGTTCGACGGCGTGGAAAACCGGCTCGCGCGGGCGCTGTGGGGCATTCCCGCCGTGCGCGGCGTGGAGTTCGGCGCGGGCTTCGCCGCGGCCGGGATGCGCGGCAGCGCGCACAACGACGCGTACCGCGTGGCAGACGGCCGCGTGGTCACGGAGACCAACCGGCACGGCGGCGTTCTGGGCGGCATTACGACCGGCATGCCCATCGTCGTGCGCGCGGCGATCAAGCCCACACCGTCCATTGCCAAGGAGCAGGAAAGCGTGTCCCTTTCCCGAAATGAAAACGAAGTCCTGACCGTGGACGGACGGCACGACCCGTGCATCGTGCCGCGCGCCGTGCCCTGCGTGGAGGCGGTCGTGGCCATGGTGCTGTATGACCTTCTTTTGGAGAGGAGCTGAAGAAAATGGAATTGAATTCGGTTCGCGCGCGCATTGACGCGATTGACAACGAGCTTACGCGCCTGTTCACCGAGCGCATGCAGACGGTGGCGGAGGTGGCGCAGGTGAAAAAGGCGACGGGCAAGGCCGTGCGCGACCCTGCCCGGGAGCGCGCCGTGGTAAACCGCGTGACCGCGCAGGCGGGCGACGCTTTTGCGCCCTATGTGAAGAACCTGTACGGGCTGATTTTTGAACTGAGCCGCAATTATGAAACCATGCTGATGGGCGAGCGCTCGCCGCTGGGCGACCGGATTGAGCAGGCCTGCCGCGAGGGTGAGGGCAAGCGTCTGCCGGGACGCGCGCTGGTGGCCTGTCAGGGTACGGAGGGCGCCTACGCGCAGCAGGCGTGCGAAAAGCTGTTCGAATACCCGGACATTCTGTATTTCGACAGCTTTGACGGCGTGTTCAACGCGGTGGAAAAGGGCATGTGCGAATTTGGCGTGCTGCCCATTGAAAACAGCACCGCGGGCTCCGTCACGCAGGTGTACGACCTGATGGAGAAGCATTCGTTCCATATCGTGGGCGCGCGCAGGCTTCGGATTGACCATCATCTGCTCAGAAAGCCCGGCGCGGCGGGCCCGATTCGCATGATCGTGTCCCACGAACAGGCGCTTCGCCAGTGCAGCGAGTTTCTGAACGCGCATCCGGAATGCGAGGCCGTTCCCATGGCCAATACCGCCGTGGCGGCGCAGTTTGTCGCGGATTCCGAGCGCGACGACGTGGCGGTGATTGCCGCGAAGACGTGCGCGGAGCTGTATAATCTGGAGGTCGTCGGCGAATCCGTGAGCAATGTGCAGAGCAACTATACGCGCTTTATCTGCATTTCCCGCAGGCTGGAAATCTATCGCGGGGCGCGGAAAATCTCCATCATGTGCAACCTGCCCCACGAGGCGGGCTCGCTGAACTCGGTCATTTCCCGGCTGGCCATCGCGGGCATCAACCTGTGCAAGCTGGAAAGCCGGCCGATTCCCGGGCGCGATTTCGAATTTCGCTTCTTCTTTGATATGGAAGCCGACCCGCGAGACCCGGAGGTCGTGCAGCTGTTGTGCGAGCTGGAGCGCAAGAGCGAGCATTTTGTGTTCTTGGGCGCATATGAGGAGCGCTGACGGGCATGGAATACGGTTTGATCGGCGAGAGGCTGGGGCACAGCTATTCTCAGATGATTCACGCGCGGCTGGCCGACTATCGGTATGAGCTGAAGGAGGTTGCGCCGGAGAAGCTGGACGCGTTCATCGAAGCGCGGAATTTCCGGGGGCTGAACGTCACCATTCCCTACAAGCAGGCGGTGATGAAGCACTGTGCCGAGCTGTCGCCGGAGGCGGTAGAGGTGGGCAGCGTGAACACGCTCCTCTTGCGCCCGGACGGCAGCCTGTTTGGACACAACACGGACATCGATGGCTTCATTTATATGCTGCGCCGGGGCGGAATCGAGCCCGCCGGCGCGAAGGCCGTGATTCTCGGCAGCGGCGGAACCAGCCTGACCGCCCATGCGGCGCTGACAAGGCTGGGCGCGCGGGAGATCGTGACGATTTCCCGCAGGGGGCCGGTGGACTACGCGGCGCTGTACGCCGAGCATGCCGACGCGGAGATTTTAGTGAACGCTACGCCCGTGGGCATGTATCCGAAAAACGGTGTGTCGCCGGTGGAGCTCGGCCGGCTGCCGAGCGTGCGCGGCGTGGCGGACGTGATCTATAACCCCGAAAAGACGGCGCTGATTCTCGCCGCGCGGGCGAAGGGCATCCCGGCTGTGTCGGGGCTGACCATGCTGGTCGCGCAGGCGCGGGAGGCGGCGGAGCTGTTCGCGGGACGCGCGATTCCCGCCGAACGCGTGAAGGACATTGTGTCCGAAATCGGCGCGCAGACGCTGAACCTGATTCTGGTCGGCATGCCCGGCTGCGGAAAGACGACGCTGGGTCAGGCCGCCGCCGCCGCGCTCCAACGGGAATTTGTGGACTGCGACGCGGAAATCGTGTACCGCGCGGGGAAATCCATTCCGGAAATCTTCGCGCAGGACGGCGAGAGCGCGTTCCGGGCGCTGGAAAGCGACGTGCTGGCGGACGTGTGCCGCGGGCACGGACTTGTGATTTCCACCGGCGGCGGCGCGGTGCTGCGCCCGGAGAACAGGAACGCCATGCGCCAGAACGGGCGCGTCTGCCTGATTCGACGGGCGATTGAATTGCTCCCGCGCGACGGACGGCCATTGTCCGCGTCGGAGGACGCGGTGGAGCGGCTGTGGGAAGCGCGCCGCGCGGCGTATGAATCGGCGGCGGATTTCTCGGTGGAAAACGACGGAACCGTCGAATCGGCGGCGGAGAAGATAAGGGAGGGCTTTTATGAAGCTGCTCATCATTAACGGGCCGAACCTGAACATGCTCGGCATTCGGGAAAAGCATCTTTATGGCGCTCGGGATTACGCGGCGCTGTGCGAATACGTGAGAGAGCAGGGGCGGCGGCTCGGCGTGGAGGTGGAGCTGTTCCAGTCCAACCACGAGGGCGCGCTGGTCGACTGCATTCAGGCGGCGTATCAGCGCATCGACGGCATTGTGATCAACCCGGGCGCGTACACGCACACCAGCGTCGCGCTGCTGGACGCGCTGAAGGCCGTGGACATTCCCGCCTGCGAGGTGCATCTGACGGACGTGAACGCGCGCGAGGAATTTCGCAGGATTTCCTATGTGCGGCTGGCCTGCAAAAGGACGTTCGCGGGCTGCGGCTTCGACGGCTATCGGATGGCGATGGAGTACTTGGTCGGCGAACAGCCGGAATAAAAAACGGCGGCGGGGGAGAAAATCCCTCGCCGCTCCATGGCTACAGGCTTTTTCCGGCGAACAGAACGTTCACGTCGTCGGGGAACCAGTCGTAGTGGATTTCCTCGCCGTTCAGCAGCCAGCGCGCCGGGCAGATGTTTTCCATCCAGTCCAGCGGAATCAGTGTGTCCCGCTGCACGGAATTGCGTGCGTAGGCTTCGCGAAGCTCGGCAAGCTGCGCGTCCGTCAGCACGTCGGGCTTGCAGGATACGAACAGCGGCGTGCCGCTCTTGGAAAGGATATCCAGCCATTGGCCGACCTGCGCCCACGGAATTTTGCCCGTGACGCCCACGCAGTCCGCGTCCACGGCGTAAAACGCGCCGTGCTGCATCATGCGGAAGGCCAGCGTGTTCACGCCCATGCGGCGGGTGATGTCCCAGCTCATGCCGTTGATGTCCGCGCCCGTGCGTCCCAGTTCCACCAGCCCCGCGCTCAGGTGCGAAATGGTGGCGCAGCCGATGAGCGCCACGTCATCGCCCGCGGCCTCGCGAATCGCGCGGTAGAAATTGGTGATGATTTCCGCGGAGGTCTTGGAGCGGTCGTGGAAGTGCCAGCCGTCCTCGGCGATCACGTAGGGAATTTTGTAGCCGCGGCGGCCCAGAATATCCTGCGTGGAGCAGTCGAACTTGATCAGCTGATAGCCCCAGTCGACGAACCGGCGCGTCGTTTTCCGGATGTACTCCAGCACGCCGGGGTGGGACGGATCCAGATAATTCGCGTTATAGGAGAGATGCCAGCCGTCGGGCAGTCCGCACACGTGATCCTCGTCGCAGATATAGCGAACCCAGATGCCCGGGCGCACGCCCCGCGCGCGGATGGACGCGGCCAGGGCGGGCATGTCGGGAAAGGCGGCATTGCCCCTGTCCCACGGGCCGTTCTTGGGATTGGGCGACCAGCCGTCGTCAATCACCATATAGGGCGCGTTTTCGTTGCCCGCGCACAGGTCGGAGACGATGCGCGCGTCCTCTAAAATCTGATCGTGCGAGCTTACGCCGTAGGCATAGTACCAGTTGTTCGCGCCGTAAACGGGATGCTTCGGGGCGCGAACGCCGCGCGACATGGCGCGGCAGAACTGCTGACCGGCTTCGAAGGCCGTGCAGTTTTCATAGGTGCGGAAGAGGATTTCCGCCGCGCGGAGCGTGCGTCCGCCCAGAATCACGCCGCGGCCGCCGTTGCGCACGTCCATCCACAGCGTCACGCCGGACGCGTCGTACTGCCAGAAGCACAGCGCGCCGGGCTGCGTCTTCACGCCGAAGCCCTCGGTTTTGCGCCCCTCGCGCGCCTGCTCCGCGTCGGTTCCGTTGGAAACCAGCGCGAACCACGGCATGCACCGCTCCGGCACGATGCCGCGCCATTCCAGATTGCCGCCCGCGCGCTCCCACGCGTCGCCGTAAATGCGAACGGGCTCCGCACGCTTTTCCTCGGGCGTGAAATGCCAGCGCAGACGCAGATAGCAAAGCGGCGTCTGCTCCGCCGTCAGCTCGGCCAGAAGAAGATCGTCCTTCAGCGTCAGGGTATATCGCGCGTCCGCGAGCGCGCCCCGCGCGCCGGTGAAGGACTGCCTGTCCTGCTCCGTATAAATGGTTGTCAAATCGGGAAGCCGCGTAATCACTGCCGTCTCTTCCTTTCGAACGTAAAACTGCCCGCTCCGTATTATAAGCGCGGCGGCGGCGCATTTCAATAGGCAACCGAGACAAATCTTTGCTTGACAGGGCGAGACGTTTGTGGTATTACTAATTGTCTATTGATTAAGTGGGAATTGAGAGAAGGAAGGGATTTTAAATGACGAGGGCGGCGCTGCGCGAGGCGTTCAGGCGCTCGATTCCGATTCTGTGCAGCTATGCGTTTGTGGGCATGGCGTATGGAATGATGATGGCCGAGGCGGGGCAGAAGTGGTATGCCGCGCTGCTGATCAGCATGGTGGTGTATACGGGCGCGTTTCAGTTCGTGCTGATTTCGTTTCTGGCGGGCGGCGTGAGCCTTGGCGTGATCGCGCTCACGGCGCTTCTGATGAACGGGCGGCAGCTGTTTTATTCGATCACCTTTCTGGACGATTTTTCAGGGATGGGGGCGCGCAAGCCCTTTATGATTCACACGCTGACGGACGAGACCTACGCCGTGAACCTGTCGCTTCCGCCGGAGATGGAGAACCGGCGCGAGGTGATGTTCGGTGTGGCGCTGCTCAGTTGGCTGTACTGGGCGGCGGCGACGGTGTGCGGCTGCGTGCTTGGGAACCTGATTCCATGGGATATGACGGGCGTGGATTTCTGCATGACGGCGCTGTTTGTGATCATCCTGATCGACCAGTGGGAAAAGGCGAAGGATCACAGCCCGGCGCTTCTGGGCGGCGCGATTGCGCTGGCCTGTCTGGCGATTTTCGGCGGGCAGTCGTTCATGCTGCCGGCGCTGGTGCTCACGTCGGCGGGGCTGCTGATTCCGGGCAGGAAGGGGGCGAGGGCGAAATGAGCGGATATACGCTTGCGGCGATTCTGGTTTCGGCGGCCTGCACGCTGTCCATGCGCGCGCTGCCGTTTCTGATTTTCACAAAAAACCGCCCGATGCCCGCATGGCTGCACAGGCTTGGGAAGACCCTGCCTATGGCGATTATGGCGGTGCTTGTGGTGTATTGCCTGAAGGACGCGCTCGGCGACCCGGCGCACACCGGCCTTGCGCAGGCGCTGGGCGTGGCGGTGGTGGCGGCGAGCTATAAGTGGAGGCATTCCACGCTTCTGAGCATCCTGCTCGGAACGGCGGCGGTCATGCTCCTGCTTCGGATTCTGTGACGGGCGCGAGCCCGGTTTTTTGCCCGATTGTGCGGCGGAGGGAAGCAATTTCCGCCGTCGTTTTTTCTTGATGTCCCGTTTGGATAAATTATTGTCCCGCCGACCGCTTGAAAAGCCCGTGGGAGTCGTGTATATTGGTATGGACGGCGGAGAATCGAAACGCGGAGGGGGAGAGGACGCATGGATTGCTCGATCATTTTTGACAACGCGCAGACGCTCAACAAATTCATGACCAACGAGAGGATTCTCTACCGCGTGAACGACCTGACGCTGGAGCTTCTGTGGACGGCGTTCCCGGATGAAAACGAGAAGAGCCTTCCGCGCGCGGAGGGGCAGCGCCCCATGAAGAGCCACAGCCATTCCTTCTGCGAAACGCACCTGTGCACGCAGGGCACGGTAATTTACCGCTTCGCGGACGGCTGCGATTACATTGTAAACGCGGGCGACACCATCTTCATCCGCGAAAATGTGGAGCACGAGCTGGTATATACCAGTCAGGACGCGCTGAAGATTTCGATGGCGTACCGGCTGATGGAGAACCAGTCGCTGTATAACCGCCCGGACAAGAGGCAGCTTTTAGACGTGCTTGTGATTCCGCAGGCGGAGCATATCTTTGAATTGTATCAGCTTCTGAGCGAGGAGCTTCAGGCGCTGCGGCTGGGCTATAAGGAAATGATCGGCTCCCTTCTGTTTCAGATTACCATGGAATACGAGCGCCAGATCAGCGCCGCGCCCAGCGAGGACTCGGTGATTCAGCGCATCGACCGGCGCGCCGACGAGATTGAGAATTATATCAGCGCCAATCTTTCCACTAATATCACGACCATGGACGTTGCCCGCGTGCTCCACCTGAGCAAGCGGCAGATAAACCGCATTGTATTCAAGGAATTTGGCACCTCCTGCGGCGGGCTGATCAAGCAGCTCAAGCACAAGAAGGCGCAGGAATATCTGCTTTATTCGGACAAGAGCGTGCAGGACATTGCCGCCACGCTCGGCTACGGCAGCGTGTACAGCTTCAGCAAGTTTTTCAAAAGTCAGGAGGGCATGCCGCCTGCGCTTTTCCGGCGCTCCCATTATTCCTATTAAATAAAAACGCGCACGCGGCGCTGAAATATTGAACAGACAGGGGATCGGCTATAGCATGGAGACAATTGCAAGGGGCATCTATCCGGTTATGATCACACCGTTCACGGCGGACAACCATGTGGACTGGGAGGCCGTGGATTCGATCGTCGAGTTCTACGCAAGACTTGGCTGCAGCGGCATATTTGCCGTCTGCCAGTCCAGCGAAATGTTCTTTCTGACGGAGGACGAGCGCGTGCGGCTGGCCGCGCGCGTGGTGAAGGCATCCGCCGGGCGGATGTGCGTGGTTGCGTCCGGGCATATCTCGAATTCGATGGAGGATCAGATTCGCGAACTGCGCCGCGTGGCCGACACGGGCGTGAACGCCGTCGTGATGATTTCAAACCGCCTTGCCGCGAAGGACGAGAGCGACGAGGTGCTGATTGCCAACATGCACAGGATTCTGGACGCGGTTCCGGACGTGCCCTTCGGCATGTACGAATGTCCCTGTCCCTATAATCGCCTGCTTACGCCGAGGGTACTGGAGGAGATGGCGGAGACCGGCCGCTTTCATTTCATCAAGGATACCTGCTGCGACGCGAAGCGGATCGCGGAGCGCGTGCGCCTGCTGAACGGCCGCATTCAACTGTTCAACGCCAACTGCGCTACGTTCCTCGAAACGCTGAAGGACGGCGCGGACGGCTTCAGCGGCATCATGGCCAACTATCATCCCGACCTGCTGGTGTGGCTGTATCAGAATTACCAGAAGCAGCCGGAGAAGGCGCGGCAGCTGTCGTCCATGCTGTCCGTCATGTCGCTGGTGGAGGGCTGCGGTCATCCCGCGGCGGTCAAGTATCACATGAATCTGGTCGGCATTCCCATGGAGCTGAAGTGCCGCACCATCGACGCGGACGTTCGCTTCGGCCCGCTCGACCGGCACGCCATTGACGATCTTCTGGTGATGGAGGGGGTCGTGCGCGAATGGCTGAAGCACTAAAAAGAGACTCTGGTCTGTTTTGCGGCGTGCTGCTGGCGAGCGACTACGACGGCACGCTCGTGCCGGATACAAAGGTCGTCACCTCCGGCGTAAGGAAGGCCTTGCGGTTCTTTGAGGAAAACGGCGGGCGCTTCACGGTGTGCACGGGGCGGTGCTATCTGGGCTTTCATTCGTATTCCCGCGACATCATCAACGCGCCCGTGCTGCTGGCCAACGGCGGCATGGCGTATGACTATGAGAGGGCGGCCGTGGCGGTGGACAATGGTATCGGCGACGAGGGCATCGAGCCGCTGCGCGCCGTGGCGGCGCGGTTCCCGGACGTGACGATTGAGCTTTATCCGCTTGAGAAGTCGTATGCCATCCACCTGCTTCCAAAGTCCGAGCACCACTTTACCAGCCAGTCCATTCCCTTCGAAACGATTGACGACCCGTCGCAGGCGCCGCGCACGTGGGCGAAGGTGATGATCGGCGGCGCGCCCGAGCGCGTCGGCGAGGTGCAGGCCTTCCTGCGCGGGTACCCTGAAATTTCATTTCTTCCTACCACCGGCGGCTTCCTTGAGGTGCTGCGCCGAGGGGTGGATAAGGGCACTGCGCTTCTGCAGCTGGCGGACGCGCTGGGCGTTCGTCACGAGGATACCTATGCCGTCGGCGACGGCTATAACGACGTGGAGATGCTTCGCGCCGCGGCGGCGGGCTTCGTGCCCGCGAACGGCGACGAGTACGCTATGGCGTGCGCCGACTACGTGGTGCGCTCTAACGAGGAGGATGCGGTTGCGCACGTGGTGGAGATTCTGACGGAGCTGTACCGCGCGCGCCGCTGACGCGCGGGAGAGATTGCCGTCAGGACGGGATAACGGCTGTGTCAAATTTGCAAAAGTGTCCCGTTCGATTAAAACAATGGCTCGCGCGGTGGTTGTATTGCCTGTTGCTCGTGGTATATAATGATTCCAGAAACGGGCGGCGGAAATACAGATGTCGCGCGCGAGAGACTGTGCAGATTGCCGTTCAAGTGTATTTTTTGTGAAATACGAGCGCTTTCCCGCGCGACGAGCCGCGCTTGGCGTGTCCCGGAAGCGCAACTGCTTTAATCGATCGACCCGGTTTGGAAACTCACAGGCGGATACGTCTGGGAAGATAAAAAAAGGAGGTAACCCCATGAAACTCAATCGTCTCGTGGCTCTGATTGCGGCGCTGTGCCTGATGCTTGGCTGCACCGCGATCGCCGAGCAGTTCCCACTGGTGGACGAGCCTACCACGCTGCGCATTATGGCGCAGGTCGGCTCCTACTATCCGGATCAGAAGCTGGACAACGTGCATGGTCTTCAGAAGTACGAGGAAATGTCCGGCGTGCACATCGAGTGGGATAACGTCAGCAGCTCCGTGTTCGGCGACACGCTGGCGGCCCGCATCGCGGACGCAGACACCAAGCTGCCAGACATCATCCTGCGCGGCAAGATCGGCAACGACAAGCTCGCGTCGTGGGGCGAGCAGGGCATCATCGTTGACCTGAAGCCCTACCTTGAGGAGTACGCGCCCAACTTCTGGAAGCTCTTCAACGAGGAATCCACCATTTCCGGCGCCATCGTCGGCGCTGGCGGCGAAATCTGGGGTCTGCCGCAGGTCATTCTGGGCGCTGAAATGCGCACCCCCACCAAGCTGTGGCTGAACAAGAACGCCATGGAAGCCATCGGCATGGACGACCCCAAGACCTTGGACGACTACGTGAAGGTCATGACCGCCATCCGTGACAGCGACTGGAACGGCAACGGTGAGAACGACGAAATCACCACCATTGCCAACGTCAGCAACATGCACAACTACTTCTATGGCTCCTTCGGCCTGCGCACCCGCGGCGCGCATCACGACGTTGTGGACGTGGATCCCGAGACGGGCGAGCTTCGCGTGTACTTCCAGCACGAGAACTTCCGCAAGTACGTCGAGTTCATGACCATGATGTATCAGGAAAAGCTGATCTATCAGGAAATCTTCACCGAAGGCGACAAGCAGTCTGACGTGTTCAACCAGACCAACCGCCTGAGCATGCTGCTTAATACCATTGCTCCCGGCAGCGGCGGCGACAACTGGTACACCGTGAACTGGTCTCTGGAGGGCCCCGACGGCTACGCCTTCCACACCCAGACCCGCGGCGCGATCCACTCCACCGGCAACTTCGTCATCACCTGCGACTGCCCCGAGGAGCTCATCCCCGTGGCTCTCAAGTGGGTTGACTACTTCTACTCCGAGGAAGGCTCCGCGCTGGCGCTGATCGGCGTTGAGGGCGAGGACTGGGAGGTTAAGGAGGACGGCACCCGCAGCTGGACGGATACCGCGCTGGCGACCCGCACCGACGATATGAGCAGCGACGCGTTCCGCGCGCAGTTCGGCATGTGGCCGGGCGGAGGCGTGCCTGCCTGCTTTTTCTCCAACCTGCTGGACGCCGAGTACGGCCCCATCCCGGCCGCCTGCGCGCAGGCTCTGCTGAAGGACTACGCCCCCGAGAAGATCTGGCCCATCATCACCTTCACGGCCGATGAGAGCGCCGTCGTTTCTCAGCTGGGCACCGACATCAACAACTTCGCCAAGAACTTCGCCGCTCAGGTTATGACCGGTGAAAAGGAGCTGAACGACGACACGTGGGCCGCGTTCCAGACCGAGCTTTCCAACATGAAGCCCGAGAAGCTGATCGACGCGTATGAGTCCGCTCTGACCCGCATTTACGGCGAAGGCGCCGAGTTCTAATTTGGGGCACACCGCACAATTCGGCGGCGCGTCAGGCGATGTCTTTTCCGCCATCTTCGGCATGCAAATTCCTCGATTTACCTCCAGTAAACCTTCGAAATTTGCACTTGCATCTGACGAAAAATCCATTCGCCGGCCGACCACCTCATTTGTGCGGCGTTG
>CAVERI010000007.1:0-65698 GCA_963618055.1 bacterium
GCGGAAGCGCTGCTTTCCCTGCTGCCCTGCCCGAACGCAGTGATTACCGGCGTAAGGCGCGGCGCGGAAATCGGCTATGAAGCCCGGCTGGACGGCGAGCGAGTATCGGTTTACAGGGCCTACGTGCCCATGCAGCTGCACGGAACCGGCGACGTGTTCGCCTCTGCGTACGCCGCCGAAATTCTGAACGGCCACGGCCTCGCAGGCGCGCTCCCCTGCGCCGCGGAATTTCTGGACGCGTGCATTTACGACACGGCGAAGCGTCAGCCCGCGCACTGGTACGGGCTCGCGTTTGAGGATGAACTAAGAAGGAGGATGCGCAATTCATGAGCGACATCATTACCGCGAAGAATCTGTGTCTGTGGTACGGAAGCCATCAGGCGCTTACGGATATATCCATCGGCATTCCGGAAAAGAGCATCACCGCCCTGATCGGCCCCTCCGGCTGCGGCAAATCCACCTTTCTCAAAACGCTGAACCGCATGAACGACCTGATTCCGGGCGTGCGCATCACCGGCGAGGTACGCTACCGCGACATGGACGTCTACGCGCCGTCCACCGACGTGACCGCGCTCCGGCGGCAGATTGGCATGGTCTTTCAGAAGCCGAACCCGTTCCCGATGAGCATTTACGACAACATCGCCTACGGCCCGCGCACCCACGGCGTGAAGAGCCGCGCGCGGCTGGACGAGATCGTCGAGCGCTCGCTGCGCGACGCGGCCATCTGGGACGAGGTAAAGGACAGGCTGAAGAAGAACGCGCTCGGCCTTTCCGGCGGGCAGCAGCAGCGCCTGTGCATCGCCCGCGCGCTGGCCGTGGAGCCGGAGGTGCTTCTGATGGACGAGCCGACCAGCGCACTCGACCCCATTTCCACCTCGAAAATCGAGGAGCTGGCGCTTCAGCTGAAGGAGAAATACACCATCGTCATCGTGACGCACAACATGCAGCAGGCCGTCCGCATTTCGGACAGCACGGCGTTTTTCCTGCTGGGCGAGCTGGTGGAATTCGGCGATTCCGAAAAGCTGTTCTCCCAGCCCGAGGACAAGCGGACAGAGGACTATATCACGGGGAGGTTTGGCTGATGCGCAGTCGTTTTGATGAACAGCTTACGCTGTTGAGCCGGGAGCTGATTGAGATGGGCGCGCTTTGCGAGGAAGTGATTTCGATGGCTTCCCGCGCGCTGATGGACGGAAACGCCGCGCTGGCGCGCCGGGTCGCGCCGCTGGACAGCGAGATCGATCACAAGGAGCGCAGCATTGAATCCATGTGCCTGAAGCTGCTTTTGCAGCAGCAGCCCGTCGCGCGCGATCTGAGACAGATCTCTGCGGCGCTGAAAATGATCACGGATATGGAGCGCATCGGCGATCAGGCCGAGGATATTTCCGAAATTGTGCAGTTCCTGAACGGTCGAACCGTCGAGAATGCGGATCTTTTGCAGGAAATGTCCCGAGCCGTCATAAAAATGGTCACAGAAAGTGTTGATGCATACGTAAAACATGATATAATGTTGGCAGAGAAGGTCGTGAGGGACGACGACATTGTGGACAGCTGCTTTACCACCGTCAAGCGCAAGCTGATCGACGCCATCGCCGCCAATCCGTCCGACGGAGAGTACGCGCTCGACCTTATGATGATCGCCAAGTATTTCGAGCGCATCGGCGACCACGCGGTGAACATCGCCGAGTGGGTCATCTTCTCGGTAACGGGCGTCCACAAGGAGGAAGAGCCATGATCTGGTGCGTCGAGGACGATGCAAGCATTCGCGATATCGAGGTATACGCGCTGAAATCCGCCGGGTTTGACGCGCGCGGCTTTGAGGACGGCTCGTCGTTCCTGAAGGCGCTGGAGACCGAGGCGCCCGCGCTCGTCGTGCTGGACGTGATGCTGCCGGGCGTGGACGGCATGGAGCTTCTGCGGCGCATGCGCGAATCCGCGCGCCTGAAGGCGGTTCCCGTGATCATGGCCACCGCGCGCAGCGCGGAGATCGACAAGATTCAGGGGCTGGACACCGGCGCGGATTATTACCTTACCAAGCCGTTCGGCGTGCTGGAATTCGTATCCTGCGTGAAGGCGGTGCTTCGCCGCTGCGGAACGCAGGACGCGCCGCGCGAAATGCGGCTGGACGGGCTTGTAATGAACCCGGACGAGCACACGGTGACGGCGGACGGCAGGGCGGTTCCGCTTACCTATAAGGAATTCGAGCTTCTGCGCCTGTTTCTTACGAACCCCGGCATTGCCTTCACGCGCGATCAGCTGTTCAGCCGGGTGTGGGGCGAGGATTTCGTCGGCGAAACCCGCACCATCGATACGCATATCCTTACGCTCCGTCAAAAGCTGGGCGCGTATGGCGAGCGAATCCGTACCGTGCGAAACGTAGGCTACCGACTGGAGGGAAACGTGCATGAGTCATAAAATTTTCCGCTCCATCCTGCTCGTGGCGGCGGCTGTGCTGCTCGCCAGCCTTCTGATCATCATGAGCTATCTGTATGAATACTTTGCCGGCGTGCAGGCGCGCCAGCTGGGCGACGAATTGAGCCTTGCCGCCGCGGGCGTGGAAAGCTATGGCGAAGACTATCTTCAGACGGTGAAGCCCGGCGATTACCGAATCACGTGGATTGCCGCCGACGGCTCGGTGCTGTACGATACCGTCAGCTCCGACACGCCCGAGGAAAACCACGCCGGGCGCGAAGAGGTGAAGCGCGCGCTGGAAACCGGCGAGGGCAAGAGCACGCGCTATTCCACGACGCTGCTTGAGAAAACCATCTACTATGCCCGCCGCCTGAAGGACGGAAGCGTGCTTCGCATGTCCATCAGCGGCGCGACCACCGGCTATCTGGCGCTGGGCATGGTGCAGCCTGTGCTTCTGGTGTTCGTGCTCGCGCTGATTCTTTCAGGCGTGCTCGCCAAGCGCATTTCCAACCGCATCGTGGAGCCGCTCAACCATCTGGATCTCGATCATCCGCTGGACAATACCGCCGCGTATGCCGAGCTCTCTCCCCTGCTTCGGCGCATTCACGAGCAGCGCGTGGAAAACGCCGCGCAGCTTCGGGCGCTCAAGCAGAAAACGGACGAGTTCAACCAGACGATCGGCAGCATGAAGGAGGGGCTCGTGCTGCTGGACGAAAATGAGCGCATCCTGTCCATCAACGCCGCGGCCAAGGATGTGTTCGCCGTGGAGGGCGACTGCGCCGGACAGGATTTTCTGACCGTCGACCGCGACCCGGACATGACCCACGCGCTCGAAAAGGCGCGCGCCGACGGGCACGCCGAGCTTCGCCGGGCGCTTCGCGGGCGCATGTACCAGTTTGACATAAGCCGCATCGAATCGGGCGGCGCGTCTATCGGCACTGTGCTGCTCGCCTTCGACATCACCGAGCGCGAATACGCCGAGCGCAACCGCCGGGAATTCACCGCGAACGTATCGCACGAGCTGAAAACGCCGCTTCAGGGCATCATCGGCAGCGCTGAGCTGATTGAAAACGGCATGGTGCAGCCGCAGGACGTGCCGCGCTTCGTTTCGCACATTCACAGCGAGGCCTCGCGCATGGTCACGCTGATTGGCGACATCATCCGCCTGTCGCAGCTGGACGAGGGCGACGTAATGCCCCGTGAGGATGTGGACGTGCTGGCCGCCGCAAAGGAGGCCGCGCTGAACCTTTCGGACGAAGCCGCGAAGCGCGGAATCACCATGA
Organism: bacterium; assembly: GCA_963618055.1. GTDB lineage: Bacteria > Bacillota > Clostridia > Christensenellales > Aristaeellaceae > SFHK01. Next base: position 3,693 of record CAVERI010000007.1, read on the forward strand.
CGGTGGACGGTACGCCCGTCATCGTGCACGGCGTGCGACGCCTGATTTCCGAAATTGCGTTCAACCTGTGCGAAAACGCCGTGAAATACAACCGCGACGGCGGCAGCGTCTCCGTGAAGGTGGAGGCCGAGGGCGAAAACGCGGTGCTGACCGTGCAGGATACCGGCATCGGCATTCCGGACGCCGACCAGAGCCGCGTGTTCGAGCGCTTCTATCGCGTGGACAAGAGCCATTCCAAGGCCTCCGGCGGCACGGGACTGGGGCTGTCCATCGTCAAGCACGCGGTTATGTATCACCATGGAAGGGTTGAGCTGCGCAGCGCGACCGGCGAGGGTACGTGCGTGCGCGTGATTCTGCCAAAGAACGGTTGAAAAAACCGATAGGAAAGGAAACGAAGAAGCATGGATGAACTGAGAAACAAAAAGGGCTTTATCTGCGATATGGACGGCGTGATCTACCACGGCAACAAGATTCTGCCCGGCGTGAAGGAATTTGTGGACTGGCTGTATCGGGAGGAAAAGAGCTTTCTGTTTCTCACGAATGCTTCCGAGCGTTCGCCGCGCGAACTTCAGCAGAAGCTCAAGCGCATGGGTCTGGACGTGGACGAAAGCCACTTTTACACCAGCGCGCAGGCGACCGCGCGCTTCATCAGCAGTCAGGCGCCCGGATGCAGCGCTTATGTCATCGGCGGCGCGGGTCTGATTATGGCGCTGCACGACGCGGATATCACGATGAACGATGTCGATCCCGATTACGTCATCGTGGGCGAGGGCAACACCTACAACTATGAAAACATCCTGAAGGCTGTGCGGCTGGTCTCGCGCGGCGCGAAGCTGATCGGCACAAACAGCGACCTGACCGGCCCGTCCGAGGACGGCATCATTCCCGCCTGCCGCGCCATGATCGCGCCGATTGAAATGGCTACCGGCCAGTCCGCCTATTTCGTCGGAAAGCCGAACCCGCTGATGATGCGCACCGGCCTGCGCATTCTGGGCGCGCACTCCGAGGACGTGGTCATGATCGGCGACCGCATGGATACCGACATCGTGGCGGGCATTGAGACCGGTTTGGATACCGTGCTCGTGCTCTCCGGCGTGACCGACCTGAACGACGTGAAGAAATTCCCCTATCGCCCCCGCCTGATTCTGAAGGGCGTCGGCGACATTCCCGGCTGAACGGCGCAACGCGGAGCCGCGGCGAAGAAACCGCGGCTCCGTTCCATTCAGGCAATGGAGAAGATCGTGAAGGTCAGAATCGGCGAATAGCTCGCCGGGGTCAGCTGGAACTGGGCGGTGGAGCCGAGAATCAGCTCCGCGCCGTCGGAATCCACCTCGATGATCGACGCGGCCGACACGGCCTGCCCGACGCCGGTGATGTCCTTGTTGAGCTCCGTCACCATCGCCGGAACGATTTCGCGATCGTAAAGCAGGGCGATCGTTCCCGTGGCCGTCTCCGTGGCGGGCACGCGGAAGTTGTAGTTCACGACGTAGATGCCGCGGTCGAGCACGATCAGGCGCGTGCGCTCCTTGATCAGACCCTCCTCGCTGATGATCGCCGTGGAATTCATTTCCATTCGGTAAAAGGTCACGCCGTCCGGGGTGTTCACCGAGGGCGAGGACGAATTGACCGTCAGCGTGCCGTCCTGATAGAAGCTGCCGTATACGTCCTCCAAGTCGGTTCCGTCCGGGTTCGGCGGGCAGGGGCCGCGGTACACGGGATCAATCGGCGGCCGCAGGCAATGATCCCACGGCGAATAGATGTAACGACCCGAACGGTTCATACCGCCGATGGCGTTCAGCGCGCCGTAGCTTTGTTTTTCCGCCTCTTCGCGCCAGCGGCCCGGGCGGCGGGTATTCTTTGCATATGCCACTTGCATTTCTCCTTTCCTTCCGGCATTCCTTCTCATCCATATGCGATTGTTCCCCCGCATGTGCGCGTTCGCGCGATTTTCGCCCGCGCCTGACACCCTTTTTCCCGCGTGTGCGCATTTGGGATGAAACCGGATTCCACACGCGCATTCCTTGCGAAAGGTTGCATTTTTGGCGCGCTTGATGTATAATAGAGCATGTGAAAGTATTGATATGCGGAGGGAATATGGGACGAACCGCAAAGCCCGCGCCGCGGGGCGGAAAGACGACTGCGCGCAGCAAGAAAGCGCAGGAGATGGACACCCGGCGCGATTTCGCGTTTATACTGATGATCGGTCTGGCGGCGCTGACGCTGTTTATCGCCTGCATCCGGCCGGATGAATATTCCAGCCTTTACAGCCTGAAGCAGATCGTTTCCGGCCTCGTCGGCTCTATGGGATGGACGCTCCCCATCATGTTTGCATGGGCGGGCGTGCTTGCCTATCGCTCGAACGGGCAGAAGAACCAGCTTGCGAAGATGTTTCTGCTCATCTTCCTGTTCGAGCTGTGCCTGCTGAGCGCCGTGGAGGCGTTTTCCTGCGACCTTATTGCCCGCAGGATGAAAATTCCCGGCTATATCAATTTCCTCTCAATGGCGTGGAAAAATCATGCCGGCGGCGGCATGCTCGGCGCGCTGCTCGCCCGCCCCGTTCAGAGTCTGATTACCCAGTGGGGCGCGCTGCTTCTGTTTGTCGTGTGCAGCGTTCTGCTGCTGATCAGCATGCGTCTGGTTTCCCTTCGCCGCCTGAGCGAAAAGGTAAGCGAGATGCGCAGCGCGCATCCGCCGCGTGAGAAGGACGCGCCCGCGTCCAAGAAGGAAGTCCGTCCGTTCGAAAAAAAGCCGTCAGCCGCCGAAAAGAGGCCGTCGGCCGATCCGCTTTTCGTCCGCAAGGCCGGACGTTCCGTTTCCAGACGCGGCGATTCGCTGTTTGTGGACGACATCAGCGAGGGCAGCGTCGATACCGGCGCGCCCATCCGCATTCCCAAGCTGTCCCGAGACGGCGCGCAACCCCGCGTAACGCCAGTGCGCGCGCCCGGGAATGAAGAAACGATTCCCGAAGTGAATCCCGTTCGCGAGGACGGCTACGGCGCGCCCGTCTATGCCGAGCGCCCGGCGCGCAAGCCCGCGGGCCGCGCGGCGAAGAAGACAGCCGCGGAACCCGCGCCGGAAAAGCCCGAAATCAAAATCGAAAAGCTCGACCTGATGGAAGCCGTGCGCAGCGAAACCGCCGAAAAGCGCAATTCGGACTATGTGAAGAACGCGCTGGGCGACCATTCGCGCAAGCCGAAGCCGGTGCTGACCTATCGCCTGAACGACGATGAGGAGAAACCCGCGCAGGCGAAGCCGGAACGAAAGGAAAAGAAGCGCGCCGACGACGATCTGTTCACCGTGGGCGAATCCGTGCGCGCCCGCGCGGCGGCGGCTGAAGCGCCCGCGAAGCGCGGCGCGGCCAGCTTTGATCCGGACGTATCCCCTGCCCCCCGTTCGTCCCGCACCGCGCCCCGCGCGGAGGAAACAGAGGTTCGGGCAGAAACAAAGAGGCGCGTTCCTGCCGAGCCGCAGCCCTCCTATTTTGAAAAGGATTATCAGCCCACGCCGAAGGCGGAGCGTATTCCCGCGGCGAAGCTGCCCGACATGAAAACCAACCGCCCCGTGGACGACGTATACGATTTTCCGCCGATCGACCTGATGGAGGCCGGCGAGCCCGTGGAGAAGAACGCCTCCGGCTACGACGCGGAGGACATGAAGCGCGCGGAAACACTGATTCGCACGCTGCAAAGCTTCTCCATCCCTGTGAAGCTGACCGGCGTTTCGCACGGCCCGGCGGTCACGCGCTTTGAGTTTCTGCCCGCGCCCGGCATCAAGGTGAGCCGCATTTCTTCCTATGCCGACGACATTGCCATGGCGCTGGCGGCGGTTTCCGTGCGCATCGAGGCGCCCATCCCGGGCAAGACCGCCGTGGGCGTGGAGGTGCCGAACGTCAAAAAAGAGGTCGTGCATCTGCGCGACGTGCTGGAATCGCCCGAGGCGCGCAAGGCCTCGTCCCGGCTGGCGGTGGGTCTGGGCAAGGACAACAGCGGCAAGTACATCGTAGCCGACCTTGCCAGCATGCCGCACGTGCTGATCGCCGGACAGACGGGCTCCGGTAAATCGGTGTGCATCAACGCCATTATCATTTCCATCCTCTACCGCGCCACGCCGGACGAGGTGAAGATGATCCTGATTGACCCCAAGATGGTGGAGCTGAACGCCTACAACGCCATCCCCCACCTGCTTGTGCCGGTTGTTACCGACCCCAAGAAGGCGGCCAGCGCGCTCGACTGGGCGGTCGCCGAAATGACGCGCCGCTACAAGACGTTCGCCGAGCACGGCGCGAAGAACATTCAAAGCTACAACCAGAAGCTCCCGGCGGACGAGAAGCCGATGCCGCAGATCGTGCTGATTGTGGACGAGCTGGCCGATTTGATGATGACCGCCCCGCGCGACGTCGAGGAAGCCATCAACCGTCTGGCTCAGCTGGCGCGCGCCGCGGGCATTCATTTGGTTATCGCCACACAGCGCCCGTCGGTGGACATCATCACCGGCGTTATCAAGGCGAACATCCCCACGAGAATCGCGTTCACCGTCGCCAGCGGCGTGGACAGCCGTACCATTTTGGACAGCTACGGCGCAGAAAAGCTGCTGGGGCGCGGCGATATGCTCTATCTCCCCTCCGACCGCAACAAGCCCCTGCGCATTCAGGGCGCGTGGGTCAGCGAGAGCGAGGTGCAGGCGGTGGTCGACTACATTTCGAACACGCAGTCCGCGCAGTTTGACGAGGAGATTCTGGAGCACATGGAAAACGCCGTGCTCTCCGACGCGGAAAAGAACGACAAGAACAAGGATCAGGAAGAAAACACGGTGGACGAGCTGTTCGCGGTGGCGGTCAAGTATGTAGTCGATGCAGGGCAGGCCTCCATCAGCATGCTTCAGCGCAAGCTGCGCGTGGGCTACGCGCGCGCGGGTCGCCTGATCGACGAAATGGCCGCGCGCGGGCTGGTCAGCCAGTCCGAGGGTTCCAAATCGCGCGAGGTGCTGATCACGCGCGAGCAGTACCGCGACCTGTTCGGCGAAGACAGCGAAGACGACATCGATGCGGAGTAATCCGTTCAGTAAAGGAGTAATCCTATGGCTACCAAAGTCGGCATGATTTCCTTGGGCTGCTGCAAGAACCGCGTGGACAGCGAGGTTTTGCTTGGCATGCTCGCGAAGCATGGCTACGAGATTGTTTCCGACCCCGCCGAGGCGGAAATCATCTTCGTGAACACCTGCGGCTTCATTGAATCCGCGAAGGAAGAATCCATCGACGCTATTTTCGAAATGGCCGAATACAAGAAGACGGGCAAGCTCAAAAAGCTGTTCGTGACCGGCTGCCTTTCCCAGCGCTATCCCGACGCCTTGAAGCAGGAAATCCCCGAGGTAGACGGCTTCATGGGCGTGAGCGATTACGGCCGCATTTTCGAATTTCTGGAGGAAGCCGACGGCGGCGCGCGGCCGATGTGCATGGGCGACGGCGAGCGCTTTTTAAAGGCGGAGCGCGTGCTGACCACGCCCTCCTACTCCGCCTATGTGAAGATTTCGGATGGGTGCAGCAACCGCTGCGCCTATTGCGCGATTCCGCTGATTCGCGGGCCGTATCACTCGCGGCCGTATGATGACATTTTAGAGGAATGCCGTTCGCTCGTCGCCCGCGGCGTGACGGAGCTGATCTTTATCGCGCAGGATACGTCGCGCTACGGCAACGATTTTCCGGCGCACACGCTGCTTCTCCCCCGCCTTCTGCGCGAGGCCAGCGAAATTCCCGGCGTACACTGGGTGCGCGTGCTCTACTGCTACCCGGACACGGTAACGGACGAGCTGCTGCGTGAGATTCGCGACAACGACAAAATCGTGAAATACATGGATCTGCCGCTTCAGCACATCGACGACGAAATCCTTAGGCGCATGAACCGCCGCGGCACGAGCGCGGAAATCCGCGCTCTCATCAAGAAGTGCCACGAATACGGCATTCTCGTGCGCACGACGATGATCGTCGGCTTCCCCGGTGAGACGGACGCGCAGTTTGAAACGCTGATGAATTTTGTGAAGGAAAGCCGTTTCGAGCGTCTGGGCGCGTTCACCTATTCGCCCGAGGAGGGCACGCCGGCCTGCACGATGCCCGATCAGGTGGACGAGGACGTGAAGAACAAACGTCTGGACGACCTGATGATGGCACAGCAGGCAATTTCGGCGGAAATCAACGCGTCTCGCGTCGGCAGCGTCGTGGAGGCGCTGATCGACGGCGAGGAGGACGGCGCGTACATTGCCCGCAGCGCGCTGGAATCCCCCGAGAGTGACGGCGTAATCCGCGTCGCAGCCGACAAGACGCTGACGCCCGGCCAGTATGTGCGCGTGCGAATCACCGGAGCCGACGCCTATGACCTGATGGGAGTGATCGAGGAATGAATCTTCCGAACAAGCTGACGATGCTGCGCATTCTGCTCGTGCCCTTTTTCGTTGTATTCGTATACTTTGAAAAGTACCCGGTCTGTCAGGTGCTGGCGCTCGTGATGTTCATCTCCGCCTCCATCACCGACCTGCTCGACGGCCGCATTGCCCGCTCGCGCAATCTGGTAACGGATTTCGGCAAATTCATGGATCCCATTGCCGACAAGCTGCTGGTGATGAGCGCGTTTGTCATGCTGGTGGAACAGCGGCGCATGCCCGGATGGGTGTGCATTCTGATGCTCGCGCGTGAATTCATCGTGAGCGGCTTCCGTCTCGTCGCCTCCGGCAAGGGCAAGGTCATCGCCGCGGGCATCTGGGGCAAGCTCAAGACGATCACGCAAATGATCTATGTGCCGATGGCGCTGCTTCTGATTCCCATCAAGACGCTCGACCCCGACGTGCATCCGGTCTGGCAGGTGCTTACGGACGTCATGATGTATATCTCGCTGGGGCTGACGCTCTGGTCGGGCTTCTGCTACATTTGGAACAACCGCGAATACATTAAGGATATGTGAGTGTGATACATATGGTATGCGAAATCCTTTCCGTGGGAACGGAGCTGCTCATGGGGCAGGTTGCCAATACCGACGCGCAGTACATCTCGCAGCGCCTGAGCGCGCTGGGTATCTCGGTCTATCGCCATACCGTGGTGGGCGATAACGTGGGCCGCCTTGACGAAGCGCTGGCCACGGCGCTTTCCCGCAGCGATTTCGTCATCACCACCGGCGGCCTTGGGCCTACGGAGGATGATCTGACGAAGGAAACCGTCGCGGCGCATTTCGGGCTCAAGCTGGTACAGGATGAAGCCAGCCTGCTTCATATTCGCGACTACGCCGAGCGCGCCGGGAAGGTCATGACCGACAACAACCTGAAGCAGGCTCTGATTCCCGAGGGCTCGATCATCATGCCAAACCTGAACGGAACCGCGCCCGGCTGCATCATCGAAAAGGATGATAAAACCGTCGCCGTGCTTCCCGGCCCGCCGAGCGAGCTGAAGGTGATGTTCGAAAATTCGCTGTATCCCTACCTTCAGAAGAAGAGCGGGCAGACGCTGATTTCCCGCTACCTGCACATCTTCGCGGGCGAATCCATCGTGGAAACGCAGCTGATGGATCTGTTCCATCTGGGCACGCCCACGCTGGCGCTGTATTGCTCCACGGCTGAAACCACGGCGCGCCTGTCGGTCATGTGCGGCATGGACGAGGATCCTTCCCCCGTGCTCGACCCCGTTGAGGACGAGATTCGCCGACGCATGGGCGACGCGCTGTACGGCGAGGGTCTGACGGAGAACCTTCCGCACGTCGTTTTGAGCCTGCTCAAGGAGCGTCACCGCAAGGTTTCGTTTGCCGAAAGCTGCACCGGCGGCATGCTGGCCTCGGCGCTGGTCGATCAGCCCGGCGCGTCGGACGTGTTCGACGAAAGCTACATCACCTATTCCAACGAAGCCAAGCAGCGCCTTCTGGGCGTGAACCCCGCGACGCTGGCGCGTTACGGTGCGGTGAGCCGTGCCTGTGCGCAGGAGATGGCGCAGGGCGCCCGCGCGCGCAGCAACGCCGACTACGCGCTGTCCGTGACCGGCATCGCCGGCCCCGATGGTGGAACGCCTGAGAAGCCGGTCGGACTTGTGTATATCGGCTTCGCCGACAAAAACGGCTCCTTCGCCAACGAGTTCCTTTTCAAGGGCGACCGCACGGACGTGCGCACCGCGTCCATCAAAAACGCGCTGAACCTTCTGCGTCTGGCGCTTCTGAACGACAATGACCGCTGACAAACGCAACATTGGAATCTTTGCGCACGTCGACGCGGGAAAAACCACGCTTTCCGAACGAATGCTCGTCCGCTGCGGCGTCATTCGTTCGGCGGGCGCAGTCGACGCCGGAACAGCGCATACCGACCGTCTCGCCGTGGAGCGCCGCCGCCGCATCAGCGTAAAAACCGCCTGCGCGCCGCTTCGCTGGCGGAATACGGACATTCACCTCGTCGACACGCCCGGTCACGTCGATTTCGCCGGAGAAATCGAGCGCGGCCTGTGGGCGATCGACGGGGCGATTTTAGTTGTTTCCGGCGTGGACGGCGTGCAGCCGCAGACAGAGACGCTGTATCGCTATCTGTCTCGTCACAAAATTCCCCTTTTAGTCTTCGTAAATAAGATGGATCGGCCGACGGCCGATTTTTCGGCTGCGCTTTCGCAGATTCGGCAGCGGCTGTGTTCGGACGCGTTCGACCTTTCGGACGCGGAAGCGCGTATGGCTGCCGTCTCCGAGCATGACGACGACGCGCTCGCCAGCTATATGGACGGCGTGCTATGGCCGGACGACAGGCTGAACGCCTGCCTGTTCCCGCTGATTCAAAAGGGGCTGTGCGTTCCCGTCCTGCGCGGCAGTGCGCTGACGGGCGACGGAATCGACGCGCTGCTCGACGGCGTCGTCGATATGCTGCCGGCTCCAACGGGTTCCGCCGATGCGCCGCTCTCCGGCGTGGTATTCAGCGTGGAAGCCGACGCTTCCATGGGACGCGCCGCGTGGGTGCGTCTGTACGCCGGTTCCCTGCGAAACCGCGATACGCTGCACCTGCTTACGCGTGAAGAAAGCGCGTATGCCGAGGGTGAGCGTTCCGTCGAACGCAAAATCACGCAGATTCGCTCCCTCGGCGCGGACGGGCGCGGCGAGGATGCCGGTGAAATGCAATCGGGCGACATTGCCTGTGTATACGGGCTGGGCAATGTGCGAACCGGGCAGGTTCTCGGCGCCCCTGCGAGCCTTCCCACGCGCGTGCGGGAAGGAGAATTTCGCGAGCCGGTTTTCATGGCAAAGGTCGTTCCCGATCGCCCGGAAAACCTGCCCGCGCTGAAGCGCGCGCTCGATCAGCTGTCGGCAGAGGATCCGCTTTTGAGCGTGACGATGCTGGAGGGCGCGCCGCACGTAAAGCTGATGGGCACGATTCAGATTGAGGTTCTGAAGGAAGAACTCGCCTCCCGCTTCTCCCTCTCCGCCGAATTCATGCCCCCTACGGTCATTTACCGTGAAACGATCAAGGCTACCGCGGTCGGCTTCGTGGCCTACACGATGCCCAAGCCCTGCTGGGCGGTGATTAAGCTTGAAATTGAGCCCGCGCCGCGCGGCAGCGGCGTTTCGTACGAAAGTCTTGTCTCCCCGCGAGACATCAAGCCGCGCTACCAGCATCAGATTTCACAGGCCATTCCCTTGGCTGCGCGGCAGGGTCTGTTCGGCTGGCAGGTTGACGATGTGCGCATCCGGCTTGTGGACGGCGGCGATCACGAGATTCACACGCACCCGCTGGATTTCATCATCGCCACGCCCATGGCGTTCATGGACGCCCTGCGCCGCGGCGGAAGCGAGCTATTGGAGCCGATTCTGGAAATGAATCTGGAGGCCGACGAGGACATTGCCGGGAAGCTGATCGGCGAAATCAATAGCATGCGCGGAAGCGTCGTTTCGACCACGGCGCAGAACGGCCGGATGACGCTGATCTGCGAGGTTCCCGCCGCGGACAGCTACGACTTCCCCACCCGTTTCAGCCGCATCACCTCTGGCCGCGGGCTGATGACCACCCGCATAAAGAGCTATCGCGCCTGCGAATTCACGCCGGACAAGCGCTGCCCCCGACGCGGCGTTGACCCGCTCGACACCGCGAAATACATCCTTGCCGCCCGCAGCGCGCTGGACGGCGGCATCTTCGATTGATTGCCGCACACAAAACGACGCCGCCCGTTCTTCGGGCGGCGCTCAGATTATTCATGCAAAGGGGCTTTCCATAGCTTCTTTACGCCTGCGCGATGGTGTATTCGCCGGCGGTGAGGGTGATTTTGCCGTCATGCAGCGCGGCGGGCTGGCCGTTGACCGTCCACTGGGCGTCGGCGAGCTCGGGCACGAAGTCGGCTTCGCAGTCGAAGGGCACCTTCACGGTGTAGACGAGCTTGCCGTTTTCGCGCTTCCAGCCGCTCTCGTAGAGGCCGGCGGCGGAATCGTAGGTGCAGCGGGCAAACGCAAACCGCGGGTCGGACACGGGAGCGATGCGGGCACGCTTGAAGCCCGGCTGCTCCGGCACGGGGTTCAGGCCACACATGAAGCGGTATATCCACTCCACAATCGCGCCGTAGGCGTAGTGGTTCATGCTGTTCATGCCTGTGTCGCTGACCAGACCGTTGGGCAGCACGGAGTTCCAGCGCTCCCAGACGGTGGTCGCGCCCATGTTGACCTCGTACAGCCAGCTGGGGAAGTCCTCGTTCAGCAGAAGCGTGTAGGCCACGTCGGACATGCCGTTTTTGGACAGCGAGGAGGCGAGGTGATAGGTGCCCACGAAGCCGGTGTCCAGATGATCCCGACGGTCAGCGATCTTCTTGCGCAGATCCTTCTGGATGCGCGCGCGCGCCTCGTCGGGAACCAGACCGAGGCTCAGCGCTAGCGCCATGGCGGTCTGAGTCGGCTCGGCAATGCGGCCGGTGCCAGTGAAGTATTCCCTGCGGAACGCAGCCTTAATCTCGTCGGCCAGCTTGGAATATTCGGCGTAGTCCGCCTCATAGCCCAGCGCCTTCGCAGCCTGCGCGGTGGTGCTGACGGAGAAGAAGTAGTAGCAGGAGGCGACGTAGTAGGGATCGGTGCCGCCGAAGCTGCTGCCCTGCACGGGGTTGTCCAGCGCCAGCCAGTCGGCGAAATGGAAGCCCGAGGTCCACAGGCGGCTGGAGCCGCAGTGCTCATCGTCCTGCCTGCGAATCCAGTTCGTCCACAGCTTCATGTTCTCATACTGGCGTGCGAGCATGCTCTTATCGCCGTAGAACTCGTACATCGTCCAAGGAATCATGGTCGCCGCGTCGCCCCACGCGCAGGAGCCGAACGAGCTCTGAGGCTCGTTGCGGATGAACGAGATTTGGTCGAGAACGTCCGGCACGACATGGGGCACCGAGCCGTCCAGCTGGCGCTGCTCCAGCAGCATGTCGTGCAGATACTTCTCGTAGAACGCGGGCGTGTACATGTTGAAGCTGGCGGTGGGGCAGAAAACCTCCGCGTCGCCCGTCCAGCCCATGCGCTCGTCGCGCTGGGGGCAGTCGGTAGGCGTGTCTAAGAAGTTGCCGATCTGACCCCAGAAGGCGTTATGAATCAGCTGGTTGACCTTGGCGTTGGAGGTCTCCACATGGCCGATGACCGCCAGATCCGAATGAATGACGCAGCCGGTAAAGTCCTCAAGGCGAATGTTGTCAATGCCCGTGACCTTCACGAAGCGGAAGCCGTAGAAGGTGAAGTGGGGGCGCACATGGGCGGGATGGCCCGCGGAAATATAGGTGTACTCCTCCTTGGCCGTGCGCAGATTATCGCGATAGAAGCAGTCGTTCTGCAGAAGCTCGCCGAACTGGAGATAGACCTTCGCGCCCTCAGGCAGATCGCAGTTGAATTCCAGCCAGCCGGTCATCAGCTGACCAAAGTCAATAACCCACTCGTCGGCCTTGGTGTGCAGAAGCTCCTTGGCGGCGACGTGGTCGAGAATGCGCACGGGCGGGGACAGACGCTCGGAAAGCGGAGCCTTGGGAGCCTCGGCCAGCACGGCCTTATCGGTGGGCTGCTCGGATTCCAGACGCGCGTCGTAGACCTCGCCGTCGTAGATGCTGCTCTCCAGAATGGGCGATTTGCGCGCGTCCCAGCTCGTGTCGGAACCGATGACCATTTCAGAGCCGTCGGCCAGCGTCACGCGCAGCTCCACCAGCGCCTTCTGCTGATCGCCGTAGATTTTGGACATCTCGGGCACGAAGCCGAAGCGCCCCTTGTACCAGCCGTTGCCCAGCCACGCGTCCAGACGGTTTTCACCCGCGTGGAGCCTGTCGGTCACGTCGTAGGTCTGGTATTGCAGCCAGAGATTGTAGTCGTTATAGAAGGGCGCGAGAATCTCATCGCCGACCTTTTCGCCGTTGACGGTCAGCTCGTAGGTGCCGAGCCCCACGGCGTAGATGCGGGCGCGCACGGGCGCGGCGGGCAGCGTCACGGTCGTGCCCAGAATGGAGTGCGCGTCCTTGTCATAGGGCGCCTGAATCCACTTCGCCGCCCATGGCTCGCCGCACTTGCCGGTTTCGAACCACGCCGTCTCGCTGACCGCGCGGTCGCCGTCGCCGGCCACGACCTCCACGCGCCAGAAATAGCGCGTGCGGGGCTCGAGCGTCAGCTCCGGCTCAAAGCCCAGCGAGGAAACGCCCTCGGTCAGGCCGCTGTCGAAGAGGCACTCGTCAAAGCGTTCGCTCAGGCTGACCTGAACGCGCGCCGCGCGCTGCTTCAAGCCCGTGGAGTTTTCCGCCGTCCATGTGAAGAGGGGTTTTTCCAGAACATAGCCCATGGGATTGGTCAGATGGTTGGTGCGAAGATTTCTAATTTGCATAAAATGAACTTTTTCTCCTCGTTATCGGCATGCCTTCGGCCTGCGCAGAGGCTCTACTGGGCTATACAGAATATCAAGAGGATGGTTCCCTCTTTCTTCTCCGCCCGCTTCTGCTTTTCCTTACGGCAAACCCCACCTTTGCTGATTGACGGGGTTTGTCAACGGTCTGAACGCCGCCCGTTCTTCGGGCGGAGCCATGTATGCTCTTCCTTACTGAACCGTATGCGCGATATAGGTCAGGTGGTCGCCAAGACGCTCTAAATTGGACACCAGATTGATGAACACGCTGCTCGACTCCGGATGGCATTCGCCGGTGTTCAGGCGCTCGACGTGGCTGTCAATCAGGCGCTTGCGGAAGGCGTCGATCTGCTCCTCCGTCTGGTCAATCTGCGGAAGAAGCGCCGTGTCCTTCTCGACAATGAGCCTCTTGGTAAGCGTGTACAAATCCTCGATCTTTTCAACCATCTTTCGAATCTCCTCCTTTACGCTGTCGGAGAAAACCAGATTCTGATCGATGGTGCGGCGCGTGTACTTGGTCACGTTGTCGGAAATTTCCGCGATACGCATGATGTCGCCAATGTTGCTGTGAATATCGGAGATATACTTTTCCTCGGACAGCTTGCTCTGCGCCGACAGGCGAATCAGATAATTCACGATGTTCTGACTCATTTCGTTGGCACGCTCAATCAACTTATGCGTAGGGCCAATGAGCGTCTGGTCGCGCTCGCAGAAGGAGCGGTAGGACGTGCGGAAGGCATCCATGGACAAATCCGCCAGCAGAACCATTTCCTTCTCAATCTGCGACAGCGCCAGCGACGGCGACGACAGCATGCGCTCGTCCAGATGGGTTTCCGCCGCCTTTTTCGGTTTCTTGTCCCGGATAAGGAGCTTGGAAATCTTCACAAACACATCGCAGAACGGCAGGAACAGGATGGTGCACACGGTGTTAAAGAAGGTGTGGAACATGGCAATCTGCGTAGCCGTAGCGGCGAACCACCGGCGGAACGTATCCTCCATGAACGACGGCCACACCGTCAGAAGCGTGAAAAAAATGATGGAACCAAATGTATTAAACAGCAGGTGAATCAGGCTGGCACGACGCGCGTTCGCGCCCGCGCCAAAGGAGGACATGAGCGCCGTAACGCAGGAGCCGATATTCGTGCCTAAAATGATGAATAAAACCTCGTTTCCGCCGGAGCCAATCTGAAGGCCGGCGACCGACATTGCAATGATAACGGAGGTAGTAACGGAGCTGGACTGCACCAGCGCCGTAAGCAAAATACCGATCAGGAAAAGAAGAAACGGACTCGTGACAACGGAGAAAATGTCCTGAATGGCGTCTCGATTATCCTTCATAGAGGCCGACATGAGATCAAGGCCAATGAAAATCAAACCAAAACCGGCAAGAATGTAGCCAGCCTTTTTCGTATTGTCGTTTTCGCACACCATGCTGAGCATCATGCCCGCGAATACGAGAATTTGAATATACGTCGTAATGGGAAATGCGCTGAGGGCGGCGATCTGCGCGGTAATCGTTGTACCGATGTTCGCGCCCATGATCATTGCCGTCGCCTGATAAAGATTCATAATGCCGACATTTACAAAGCCGACAATCAATACCGTGGTTACGCCGGAGCTTTGAATCAGCGCCGTGGCCGCCGTTCCAATACCAACGTTTACAAGGCGCCGGTTGGCCGTTTTGCCAAACAGCTGTCGGATTCTTCCGGTGGCAAGCTGTTCAATATTCAGCGTCAGCAAATACACGCCGACGAGGAACACGCCCGTTCCCGCAAGCAGCTTCACGATAAAAAGCAGCATTTCCTCAAGTGACATCGCGCATCTTCCTTTCTTATCCCGTCTCTATACCAAACACGTCCCATTGAGACGAGCTTATTCCCGAAGGAAGCCGCGCGAGATTCTTCGCAAACGCATGCATTCTGCGCTCATACCGAATCTCCCCTATCTTATGTATCTTTATCCATTATACAGGAGCGCTGTCCATCCGTCAACCGTTCTCTTTGTCAAGTTCTTGTTTTTCCCGCGCCCTGCGCTCCTTCACTTCGACCCTGCGCCGAACGCCCTCGCGCGCCAGCGTATAGACCACGGAGCAGATCGGCACGCCCACGAGCATACCCATCACGCCGAACGCGTCGCCGCCCACCGTTACCGACGCCAGCACCCAGATGCCCGGCAGGCCCACGGACTTGCCGACCACCTTGGGATAGATCAGGTTGCCCTCCAGCTGCTGAAGCACGATGATGAAAAGAATAAACCCCAGCGCCTTCGGCGGGTCGACAAACAAAATCAGGAACGCGCCGATGCCCGTACCGATGAACGAACCGAGCAGCGGAATCAGCGCCGTGAAGCCCACTAAAATCGAGGCTGCCGCGGCATACGGCATGCGGAAAAGCAGCATGCCGATAAAGCAGAGCACGCCCAGAATCACGGCCTCCGTAAGCTGGCCGGAGATGAAGCTCGAAAACGTATGGTTGGACAGCCGCAAGATGCCCGTCAGGCGTTCATAGGGCTTATCCGGCAGAATCGCGTACAGGATGCGCTTTCCCTGCGAAATCAGCTTTTCCTTCTGCGCAAGCAGATAAATCGCGAAAACGAAGGAAAGCAGCACATTATAAATCGAGGAAACGATGGACGTGGTCGCATTCACCGTCATATTGAAAAGCGACGCGCCCATATTGCTCAGGGATTTCGTTATCCGGTCGGCAATCTTCGTAATGTCAATATCAAGCTTCGGAACGTCAATGCCGTGCGCGCCCAGAAAATCGGAGGCCTTCGCGAACCACGCCTCGGTCTCCCGCACATACTCCGGCATATATTCGGAGATCAGCGCAATCGTGCTTGAAATTTCCGGAATGATGATCAAAAACATGGCCGAAATCATGCCCAGCACCAGAATTACGCTGAGCACCAGACAAACCGGCCGCTTCGCCCTGCGGCGGAACGCCGAGCCGAGCCGCTTCCCCGCGCGCGCGGCGAAGCGATCCCACAGCTTTTCAAGCGCCTTCAGAAGCTCGTTCATAATGAACGCCACGCAGAACCCGGCGAGAAACGGAGACAAAATTCCGTACAGCGTGCCCAGCATCGTCATCAGCACCGGAAAATTCACCAGCGCGAAAATCAAAAGCGCCGTAAATACGATAATCAGCAGAATCTGCCTCGTGTTCTCCTTCGCAAATTTCATACGCTCGCTCTCCTCGCTTTCCTGAAAAAGTATAGCACAGCATTGTAAAAACCAATCGTCATATGAAATTTCGCGCGGTTCGAAGCAGGCGCATGAAATCGTGTCGAAAATGCGAACATAGTAACTTTATTTGGCCGCGTCGCGGATTGATTGCGGACGCGGTTTTTCTGTGCTATACTATGAAAAACAGGAAAGCCGAGGAAATCTCTATGGGATATATGATTGGTATTGACCTTGGAACCACAAACTCCTGCATGGCGTACATCGAAAACGGCGAGTCCGTCATCATACCCAACGCCAACGGCGCGCGCACTACGCCGTCCGTCGTGGCGATTACCAAGACCGGCGAGCGCATCGTGGGCGAAGCCGCCAAGCGTCAGGCCGCGGCGAACGCCGGGCGCACGATTCAGTCCATCAAGCGCCGGATGGGCAGCGAGTATCGCGCAAGGATTGACGGCCGTGAGTATTCCCCGCAGGAAATCAGCGCCATGATTCTTTCAAAGCTGAAGGCCGACGCGGAAAGCTATCTCGGCGGCTCCGTCACGGACGCGGTAATCACCGTGCCCGCCTATTTCAGCGACGCGCAGCGGCAGGCCACAAAGGACGCGGGCACAATCGCGGGACTGAACGTTTTGCGCATCGTCAACGAACCGACGGCGGCGGCGCTGGCGTTCGGCATCGACCGTCATGAGAAGCAGAAGATTCTCGTTTACGATCTCGGCGGCGGCACGTTCGACGTGTCCATCCTCGACATCGATTCCGACGTGGTGGAGGTCGTCGCCACGTCCGGCAACAACCATCTGGGCGGCGACGATTTTGATCAATGCGTGGCCGATTACCTGATTGCCGACTTCAAAAAGGACACCCGCATCGACCTGAATCGAGACGCCACCGCGCTTCAGCGCGTGCGCGAGGCGGCAGAAAAGGCCAAGATCGAGCTTTCCAGCGCAATGCAGACGACGGTCAGCCTGCCCTTCATCGCCGCCGGGAAGGACGGCCCGGTGCATCTGGAAAAGACGCTCACGCGTGCGCTGTTCAACCAGCTGACGAGCCATCTTGTGGAGGCCACGCTCGAGCCGATGCGTCAGGCGCTGACCGACGCGGGGCTGTCCGCTTCCCAGCTTGACAAGGTGCTGCTGGTCGGCGGCTCCACGCGCATCCCGGCCGTACAGGACGCGGTGCGCAAATTCACCGGCAAGGAGCCCTTCCGCGGCGTGAACCCGGACGAATGCGTCGCCATGGGCGCGGCGCTGCAGGGCGGCGTAATGGCCGGAGACGTGAAGAGCCTGCTTTTGCTGGATGTTACGCCGCTGTCGCTGGGCGTGGAAACCGTGGGCAACAGCTTCTCCGTCATCATTCCCCGCAACACAACCCTGCCCATTCAGCGCAGCCAGATTTATACCACTGCTTCCCCGTTCCAGTCGAAGGTGGAAATTCACGTTTTACAGGGCGAGCGCCCGCTGGCCTCGGAGAACAAAATGCTGGGACGCTTTATGCTGGACGGACTCAAGCGCGGCTTTTCACAGCCGCAAATCGAGGTTACGTTCTCCATCGACGCCAACGGCATCGTGAACGTATCCGCCCGCGATCAGGCGACCGGCCGCGCGCAGCAGATTACCATCACCGCCTCCGGCAACCTTTCGCAGGAGGAGATTCGCCGCGCCGTTGAGGATGCGGAGCGCTACGCCGAAGCGGACAGGAAGAAGCGTGAGGAAACGGAAATAAAAATGCGCGGCGAACAACTGTTGGTTGACGCGGCGCAGATTTCAAAAAAGCTATCTAAGGAAGACAGGCAGCGCATCGAACCGATGCTGCACGAGCTGAAGGCGGCGCTCAAGGCCGAGAATCTTTCGGAGATTCGCGAAAAGAGCGAACGCCTCAGGCAGGTTCTGGACGCAATCGGCTATTCCTTCACCGGCGAAGCCGGGAACGCCGACGACGGCTCCTACGATTCCGAGGTGCGCTGATCAGCATCCCGTCATACGCACGGGATCCAGCGCCTTTTCCACCTGTTCGCCGGTCAGAAGCCCCTTGGAAACAACGAGCTCCCTGACCGGCGTGCCGGTTTTCAGCGCCTCCTGCGCCAGATGACACGCGGCGGTATAGCCGATCGTCGGGCACAGCGCGGTCACGATGCCGATGGAGCGCTCCACCTCGGCGCGGCACGCCGTCTCGCTCGCGGTAATCCCCTCCACGCAGTTGACCGTCAGCGTTTCTACGGCATGCGCAAACTGCTCGATGCCCTGATTCAGGCTGTCAAAGATCACGGGTTCAAAGGCGTTCAGCTCCAGCTGTCCCGCCTCCGCCGCCATGCTCACCGTGGCATCAAAGCCGGCCAGACGGAACGCCACCTGCGTGACGACCTCCGGAATCACCGGGTTCACCTTGCCGGGCATGATGGACGAGCCGTTCTGCCGCGCGGGAAGCACGATTTCGCTCAGACCCGTGCGCGGGCCGGAGGACATCAGCCGCAGATCGTTGCAAATCTTGGAAAGACTCATGCCCGCGCCCTTGAGCGCGCCGGAAAGCGCCGGATACGCGTCCGCGTTCTGCGTGCCGTCGATCAGATTGTCGCACTGTACAAAGGGAAGGCCGGTCTGCTCCGCGAGGATTGGCACGACGCGCTCCACAAAGACAGGATCCGCGTTCAGGCGCGTTCCGACGGCGGTTCCGCCCAGATTCAGTATGAGCATTTCCTGCCGCGCGCGAACCAGACGGCTCTTTTCGCGCTCCATCACGCGCGCGTAGGCCTGAAATTCCTGTCCAAGGCGCATGGGCACCGCGTCCTGAAGCTGCGTGCGCCCCATCTTGATCACGCCGTCAAATTCCTCCGCCTTTTTGAGGAAGGCGGCAATCAATCCATCCAGCGCCTTCAAAAGGCCATCCATCAGCATATACGCCGTCATGCGTCCGCAGGACGGATACACGTCGTTCGTGGACTGCCCGCGGTTCACGTGATCGTTCGGGTTCACGAGCGTGTAATCGCCCTTCGTCCCGCCCAGAATTTCAATAGCGCGGTTGGCAATGACCTCGTTCGCGTTCATGTTCGTGGACGTGCCCGCGCCGCCCTGCACGGGGTCGACGATGAACTGATCGCGGAAGCGACCATCCAGAATCTCGTCGCACGCCTGCTCAATCGCGCGCGCAACCGGCTCCGAAATCGCGCCCGCCTGACGGTTCGCCTCGGCGCAGGCCTTTTTCACGTGCGCAAGGCTTTCAATCATCCTCGGGTGAAGCCTGTGCCCCGTGATCGGGAAATTTTCCTGCGCCCGCAGGGAATGTATGCCATAGTACGCATCCTCCGGCACGACTCTTGCGCCTACAAGATCTTTCTCCACGCGAGTTCCGGCCATATCAATCGCCCCTTTTTCCTGTTGCCAAACATTATACATGTGTGCTATAATATTTTCAAATACCAATTTGTAAATCTGTATGATAGGCATATGCCTATGAGGTGAAGCTATGTTTCACGAAATGCGCTATGTGCTCGCCGTTTACCGGCACCAGAGCTTTTCCCGGGCGGCCGCGGCGCTGTTTATTTCGCAGCCGTCGCTCAGCCAGATGATTCGCAAGGCGGAGGAGCGTCTGGGAGCGCCGATTTTCGACCGCGGCACCACGCCCATATCGCTGACCGACGTCGGCCGCGCCTATGTGCATGCCGCGACACAGGTGCTCGATCTGGAGGAAAACCTGCGCCAGTATGTCAGCGACACCGAAAACTGCCTGACCGGCACACTTTCGCTGGGCGGCACGACGCTTCAAACGTCCTACGTGTTTCCCCCGCTCATCTCCGCGTTTTCGGCGCAGTTTCCGAACGTGGGAATCGACGTGCAGGAAATGCACACGTCGGCGCTGAAGAAGGCGCTTCGAGACGGCGACATCGACCTTGTGGCGGACAACGCCCTGTTCGACCCCGCCGTGTTCGAAAGCCGTCCCTATCTCACCGACCGCGTGCTGCTTGCCGTACCCGGTCGGCTGCCGATTGCCGAGGCCACCAAGCGCTATCAGCTTTCCCCGTCCGTCATTTCCAATGCAGACGCGCTGGAAAGCGCCGAGTGCGTGCCGCTGTCGATGTTTTCGCAGGAGGATTTTCTTCTTCTAAAAGAAGGCAACGATACCCGCGACCGCGCGGACGAGTTGTGCCGGCTGGCGGGCTTCAAGCCGAAAATCCGTCTGCTGCTTGATCAGCAAATCGCCGCCTTTAACCTTGCCGCCTATGGCATGGGCATTACCTTCGTCAGCGACACGCTGGTGCGCCACGCGCCGCCGGACGAGCGCCTGTGCTTCTACAGCCTGCCCGCCAAGGAGACGAAGCGCGAAATTCGCTTCTTTTATAAACGCACGCACTTCGTTACCCGCCCCATGCGCGAATTTCTGCGTCTGCTGGGCAGCGACGCGTAACGGAAACAAAAAGCGGCGTTTGTTGTATGCGACGGGTTTTTATGGTATAATTCCAGCATGCGGGAAACGGGCGCAATTTCCCGGTATTCAAACCGTCGCTTTTGCGATATACTGAAAAGGAATCTCTGTTTGGAGCGTCGCATTCTGATATAGAGGTGTGGAAATGGCTTCGAAAAGCAATCATCTGATGCGAACGACGCTGTCGGTGACGCTGGTCATCTTCGCGTCAAAGGCCATCGGCTTCATTCGCGAAATGATCATGGCCTATTATTTCGGCCGCGACTGGATTACGGATGCGTACAATTCCGCCTACAGCCTGTTTTACCTGCCGGTGCTTCTGTTTTCCTCGTGCGTCACCAGTACACTTGTGCCCATGTATATTCGCCGGGAAAACGAGCTTGGCCCGGAGGGCGCGCATCAGTTCGCGAGCAACACGCTGAACCTGTTTGCCCTGCTATCGCTTATAATCAGCCTGCTTATGATGCTGTTCGCTGAGCCGCTGGTGCGCATCGTCTACCCCGGCTTCTCCGCCGAGGCACACGATCTCACCGTAACCCTCAGCCGCATCATGTTCCCGGCGCTGGCGTTCTTTGTCGCCGCCATCGTGCTTTCCACCGTGCTGAACGCGCAGGAGCACTATCTGGCCGCGCAGCTGACCGGCCTCCCGCTCAGCTTCGCGCTGATCACCGCCGCCGTTCTCTTCAGCAGCACCGTCGGCATTCGCGCGCAGGCGTGGGGCATTCTCGCGGCCGGCATTCTGCAAATCGTCATACTGCTGCCCGCGCTCCGACAGGGCTTCCGCTATTATCCCACGTTCAACCTGCACGATACGCATTTTCGTCACCTGATGGCGCTGGCCGTACCGTCGGTTCTGTCGATGGCCGTCAACGAGCTGAACCACATGATCGACCGCATGCTCGCCTCGACGCTGAACTCCGGCGACATATCGTCGATGACGTATGCGTTCAAGCTGATCATGTTCATGACGGGCGTGCTGGTCGTGCCGCTGACGACGATTTCATTTTCGAAAATGTCCAAGCAGGCCGCGAGGAAGGACGCTTCCGCGCTGATTCCGCACGTGCGCAGGAGCATCTCGCTGCTCGCCTTCGTCATCCTGCCCATCGTGTGCATCGCGGGCGTGTGCTCCGAGCAGGTGATTCGCCTTGCCTACGGCCGCGGTCGGTTTGACGAGGAAAGCGTGCGCCTGACCGGACAGGTATTCCTGTTCTACGTCATGGGTGTACCCTTCTACGGCATGCGCGACCTGATGAACCGCGTGTACCATTCCATGGAAAACACGAAAACGCCGATGATTATCGCCTGCATATCGATGGCGCTGAACATCGTTTTGAACCTGCTTCTGCGCGGTATTATGGGCGTGAACGGTCTCGCGTTCGCCACGTCCGTCGCGGCGCTGGTCGGCTGTGTGCTGCTTGCCCGCGGCATCACGAAGCGCATCGGCCGCGTATTCAACCGAAAATTCGTGCTGGAGCTGGTCAAAATCGTGTTCAGCTCCGCGCTCGCGCTGGCTGCGTCGCTGTGCATGTCGCGCCTGCTGCCCGACTGGCGGGGCACGCTGCCGGTCATCGGCTGGCTGATTCTTGTGACGCTGCCCGGCGCTGTCGTGTACATGCTAAGCTGCCTCGCGCTGAACGTAAAGCAGTGCGGGCGCATTCTTTCCATTCTGAAGCGAGCCTGACGGGAGGACATACAAATCATGGATGAGGAACGACTGATTTCCACCGGCTTTAAGCCCGACGAGGACGATGCCGAGCGCTCCCTGCGCCCGAGAACGCTGGCCGAGTACTTCGGTCAGCAGAAGGTGAAGGACAGCCTGAGCGTATACATGCAGGCCGCCGTCGCGCGCCGCGAGCCGCTGGATCATATTCTTCTGTACGGCCCGCCAGGTCTGGGCAAGACCACGCTGGCTGGCATTATCGCCTCCGAGATGGGGCACAACATCCGCGTGACCAGCGGCCCGGCGATCGAACGCCCGGGCGACCTCGCGTCCATTCTCACGAACCTGAACGCGGGCGACGTGCTGTTCATCGACGAAATTCACCGCCTGAGCCACACCGTGGAGGAGGTTCTCTATCCCGCGATGGAGGACTACGCGCTGGACATCATGATCGGCAAGGGGCCGTCGGCGCGATCCATTCGTCTGGATCTGCCCAAGTTCACGCTGATCGGCGCCACAACCCGCGCCGGCATGCTTACCAGCCCGCTGCGCGACCGCTTTGGCATTTCCTTCCGGCTGGAGCTGTACACGCCGGAGGAGCTTGCCGTCATCGTGAAGCGCAGTGCGCAGATTCTCAGAATTCACTGCGAGGACGACGGCGCGCTGGAAATCGCCCGCCGTTCCCGCGGCACGCCCCGCATTGCCAACCGCCTGATTCGCCGCGTGCGCGACTTCGCCGAGGTGAAGGCGGGCGGCGTGATCAACATGGAGGTCGCAAAGCTGGGGCTTGACATGCTTGAGGTTGACCGGCTGGGGCTCGACCGCACCGACCGCGCCATGCTCGGCGCGATGATTCAGAAGTTCGGCGGCGGCCCGGTGGGTCTGGATACGCTGGCCGCCTCCACCGGCGAGGACGCAGCCACAATCGAGGACGTGTACGAGCCGTACCTGCTGCAGCTCGGCTTCCTCATGCGCACGCCGCGCGGCCGCGTGTGCACACCCGCGGCGTATCAGCATCTCGGCTACGCCGCGCCCGCCCGCGCCGTGCAGCCCGACCAGATTTCACTTGATATTTAAGAGGATACACCAATGAAAACATCGGATTTCATGTACGACCTTCCCGAGGAGTTGATCGCGCAGACGCCCATCGAGCCGCGCGACCATTCCCGCCTGCTCGTGTACAACCGCGCCACGCGCGAGATTGCGCATAAGCATTTCTATGATGTAATCGATTATCTGAACCCCGGCGACGCGCTGGTCATCAACGAAACGCGCGTGATTCCCGCGCGCCTGTACGGCGTACGCGCGGGCGGCGGCGCGTGCGAGCTTCTGCTTTTAAAGCAGCTCGGCCCCAAGCGCTGGGAGTCGCTGGTGCGCCCCGGCGCGAAGCTGAAGGTGGGCAAAACCGTTTCCATCGGCGAAGGACGCATGACCGCGACCATCGTCGGCGAAAGCGAGGGCGGCGCGCGCATTGTGGAATTTGAATGCGAGGGCACGTTTGAGGCCGCGCTGGACGAGCTGGGCGAAATGCCCCTCCCGCCCTACATTCACGAGAAGCTGGCCGACCGGAACCGCTATCAGACCGTATACGCGAAGGAAGACGGCTCCGCTGCCGCGCCCACGGCCGGGCTGCACTTCACGCCTGAGCTGCTCGACCGCATCCGCGCGAAGGGAATCGACGTGATTCCGATTCTCTTGCACGTGGGTCTGGGCACGTTCCGCCCCGTCAAGGCAGAGAACGTCGAGGATCACGAGATGCACTGCGAATACTACGAGGTTTCCGAGGACGCGGCCAATCGCATCCGCGCGGCGAAGGCCTCCGGCCACCGCGTCGTTGCCGTGGGCACGACGAGCGTGCGCACGCTGGAATCCTCGGCGCAGGAAACCGGCGAGGTCGCCGCCAAAAAGGCATGGACGCAGATTTTCATCACGCCCGGCTTCCATTTTAACGCCGTGGACGCGCTGATTACAAACTTCCACCTGCCCGGCTCCACGCTGATCATGCTCATCAGCGCGCTGATGGGACGCGAGGAAGCGCTGCGCGTATACGAAATCGCCGTAAAGGAGCGCTATCGCTTCTTCTCCTTCGGCGACGCGATGCTGATTCTTTGACGGTTTCACCACAAAATAACGCGCGCGCAAACTTCGTAATCGGATTATGTTTGCAATCTTACACGCGTCATGCGATAATATACATGTGAGAAAGAAGGTATGGTCATGAAGTTTGAACTGATGCATCCCGCCGACCAGCTGGTTATGATCATGAACCGCATTTACCAGTACGGCATGACGACGACCTCCGGCGGCAACCTTTCCATTCGCGACGAAAGCGGCGACATCTGGATTACGCCCTCCGGCATCGACAAGGGCAGCCTGACGCGCGCCGACATCAACTGCGTGAAGCCCGACGGAACGATTCTCGGCCCGCATAAGCCGTCCGTGGAGCTCCCCTTCCACAGGGATATTTACCGCATCCGTCCCGACCTGCGCGCCATCGTGCACGCGCACCCGCCCACGCTGGTCGCCTTCAGCCTTGCGCGCAAGATTCCGGACACGCATCTCGTCCCGGACGCTACGCTGGTCTGCGGCAATGTCGCCATGGCCAAGTACGACGTGCCCGGCTCCGAGCAGCTGGGCAAGAACATTGCCGAGAAGTTCGCCGAGGGACACAACACGGTCATTCTGGAGAACCACGGCGTGGTCTGCGGCTCCACCAACCTGTTCAAGGCGTTTATGGCCTTTGAGACGCTGGACTTCTGCGGCCGTCTGGAAATTGACGCGAAGAAGCTGGGCACGCCCCGCTCCCTCACCGACGCGCAGATCGATCTGGAAAGCGCCAAGGCGCACCCGCCGATGGACGCGTTCGTCGCCCGCGTGATTTCCTCCGAGGAATGCGCCGGCCGCCGCGACATGTGCCAGCTGATTCACCGCGCGTATGACCAGCGCCTGTTCACCAGCACGCAGGGCACCTTCTCCATGCGCCTGTCGGACGGCTCCTTCCTGATTACGCCGTACATGATGGATCGCAAGTATCTGGAGCCGGAGGACATCGTGCGCATCAAAAACGGCATGTGCGAAACCGGCAAAACGCCCAGCCGCGCCGCGCTGCTGGTTCAGGAGATCTTCAACAGGCACCCGGAGATCAACTCCGTGATTATCGCGCATCCGCCGGCGATTATGGCGTTCGCCGTCACCGACGCGGCGTTCGATTCCCGCACGATCCCGGAGAGCTACATTCAGCTGCGCGACGTAAAGCGCGTTCCCTACGCCTCCAGCTCGCTGGACATCGAAGGCACGGCAAACGCGTTCTGCTCCTCCACGCCTGTGCTGATTGTGGACAACAAGTGCGTGATCGTGGCCGGCGCCAGCCTGCTGAACGCCTTTGACAAGCTCGAGGTGCTCGAATACAGCGCCAAGGCCGTCATTGCCGCGCAGGACATCGGCAAGATCATCAACATCACGCCCGAAGAGGTGAAGGACATCGAGGAAGCGTTCCACCTGACCTGACAGACCTTTTCCAAACTCTAAAAGAAATCCGGAGCCCATCAAGCGGACTCCGGATTCCTTTATCCCTTTAATCAGAAGGAGAAATAGTTCTTCGCATTGTTGTAGCAGATGCCCTCAACGATGGTCTTCAGCGCATCCCAGTCAGCCGGGTATTCGCCGTTTTCCACCCACGTGCCGAGGATTTCGCACAGGATGCGGCGGAAATACTCATGGCGCGGATAGCTGACGAAGGAGCGCGAATCGGTCAGCATGCCCACGAAGGTGGACAGCGTGCCCAGCGCCGCGAGCGTCTTCATCTGGTCGACCATGCCGTCGCCGTCGCGCTGGTCGCAGAACCACCATGCGGAGCCAAACTGCAGCTTGCCGGGGATGCCGCTCTCGGTCTGGAAGTTGCCGATCGTCGTGCCGATTACGTAGTTATCCGTGGGGTTCAGGGAGTACAGGATGGTCTTCGGAAGGCTTCCGGTCTTCTCCTGCTCGTCCAGCAGATGGTTCAGCTTATAGGCCACCTTCTCGTCGCTGATGGAGTCAAAGCCGATATCCACGCCCCACTTCCCATAGGCGTTCGTGTTGTTGTTGCGCTGCGCGTTCACGTGATACTGCTGCGCCCAGCCCAGCTCCTTGTACACGCGGCCCATGGACACGAGGATGTAGGTGCGGTACACGTCGATGAGCGCGTCGCAGGGCTTTTCGCCCTTCATCGCCAGCGCGAACGCTTCATTGACCTTCGCCAGATCGATCGGCTCATAGGGCACGGTGTCCAGACCATGATCGGACGCGCGGCAGCCGTGCTCGTCAAAGAACCTCGCGCGCTGCGTCAGCGCCTTCACAACGTCCTCGGCGCACGCGATCTTCACGCCGCTGACCTCGGACAGCGTTTCAATATAACCCTTGTAGGCCGGCAGGCCGATTTTAATCGCCGCGTCGGGGCGGAACGCGGGCAGAACCTTTACCTTGAAGCTGGGATCCTTGGCAAGCTGCTCGTGATATTCCAGATTGCTCGCCGGATCGTCGGTCGTGCAGACGACCTTCACGTTGAACTTCTCAATCAGCCTGCGCGCGCGGAATTCCTCGGTGGCCAGCATGGCGTTCGCGTTTTCCCAGATCGCTGGAGCCGTGCGCTCGTTCAGCGTCTCTTCAATGCCGAAAACGCGCTTCAGCTCCAGATGCGTCCAATGATACAGCGGGTTGCCGATGGCCATGGAGATACACTTGGCATAGGCGAGGAACTTCTCATAGTCGTCGCCGTCGCCGCGAATCAGGCTCTCGTCTACGCCCATGGCGCGCATGTAGCGCCACTTGTAGTGGTCGCCGCCAAGGAACAGCTCGGTAATGTTTTTAAACTGGATATTCTCTGCAATTTCACGCGGACTCAGGTGGCAATGATAATCAATGATGGGCATTTTCTCGGCATACTCGTGATACAGCTTTTTTGCCGTATCGGTAGTGAGAAGGAAATCCTCGTTCATAAACGGTTTCAAGCTCCATTACCTCCGTATCTACACAAAATCTACCAATGGTAAAATAGCACGGATAACGCCGAATGTCAAGCCTTCCGCGGGAAAATTCTCGCGTGTAAGGGCGGCAGGCGAAGAGGCTGCCCTCCCCTGCCTGCCGCGCGTTTCTTCCCGTTATTCGTCCTTCGCATACAGAATGCGGCCGCAGTTGTCGCACGTCACCATATGCTCGCCGGATTTCAGGTCTCTCAGCGTGCCCAAAGGCAGCGCCATAAAGCAGCCGCTGCACTGGCCGTTCATCATTTTTGCCATCGGCGGCGTGACATGCGCCTTGATGGACTTATACTTTTCAAGGTCGGCCGGGTCGGTCTTCTTCTCCTCCGCTTCCGCGCGTGCGCGCAGATCCTTGAGCTTCACCGTGTCGGCGGCATACTCCTTGTCGTATTCGATCTTCACCGCGTCGTACTCCGCCTTGGTCTTGGCGGCGCGCACGCGAATCTCCTTCTGCTGGCGGTCGCGCGCGTCGGCGTCCTTGCGCATCTTGGAAAGCTCCTGCTCGTAGTGCTTCATCGACTCGAGCAGCTTCTCAATCGCCGTCACGCGCTCCGCAATTTCCTCCGCTGTCTTGGGCGGCTCGGATTCCAAACGGGCGCGCTGCTCGGCAAGAAGCTTGTTCAGCCTTTCCACCTCGTCGCGAATCGCTTCCATGCGGTCACTCATGGTGGAAACGTCGTTTTCGATTTTTGCGATGTTCGTCTGCTGCTCCTTGAGGAAATTGCGATCCTTGAGCAACAGCTGACGCTTCGGCGACTGCCTCATATCGCTGCCGAACTTATCCGCCTCCAGATCAAATTGCATGTAATTCCAAAGCGCGTCCAGATTCATTCTTCTACCCCCAAATCGTTTGCATACACTTTCACATTATATTGTAACGCATTTGCTCTCATTTGTAAACCGTTTCTCAGCGGTTTCACGGCAATTTGTTCGGTGGAATCGTGCCCGGCCTGCATGGTCACAAGACCCTCCGCCGCCAGCGACACCGCGTCGTGATACCGCATCTCGCCGGTCACATATACGTCCGCGCCCGCCTTCAGCGCCATAGGCGCGTATTCTCCGCCCGCGCCGCCGACCAGCGCCACGCGCCGCACGATTCTCTGACGGTCACCGTATACGCGCACTACGTCGCCCAGCCGTTCGGTCACGCGCGCCGCGAACGCCGCCGCTGTCGTCGGCTTCACGTCGCCGATGCGCAGAATCGCTTCCTCGTCGCCGTCCACGCACTGAACGTTCGCAAGCCCCAGCGCGTTGGCAAGGCAGTCGTTCACGCCGCCCGCGGCCACATCATAATTCGTATGCGCGGCAATCAGGTTCATATGCGCACGTACCAGCCGGCAGAGAAGCCGCCCCTCCGCCGTATCCTCGCAGAGATTTTTCCGCCCGCCGAACAGAATCGGGTGATGCGTCACAATCAGGTTACAGCCCTTTTCAAGCGCCGCGTCGAGCACCTCGTCGTTCAGCTCCAGCGCGCAGAGGATCGCCCGCACCTCGTTTTCCATGCTTCCGCAGAGCAGACCCACATTGTCCCAGCCCTCTGCCTTTTCAAATGGCGCAATTTCGTCAACCCAGCCGTATACGTCCTTCACCTTCAGCATTCGACGACCTCCCTCCAATACTCCATCTCGGTCAGAAGCGCGCCCTTTTCAGAGCGTCCGCTCTTTTCCGCGCCTGCCAATGCCTTCCTCGCGACGCGCAGGCGAAACGCCGCGTATTCGCGGAACGCTTCGCTCGGATGTTTGAGCAGCACCGGCCCCACGATCAGCTCGCGCTCCGTGTAGGCGGCCTCGCCCTTTTCCGCGCGAATCAATACATAGCGCCGCCGCGCTGCGCGCACGACGCGTTCATCCGTGATGCGCCGTCCCGTCTCCATGAGCGCGCGCCGCACCAGCTCCGCGCCCACGTTCGGCTCCAGCACGAGGACGCTGTTTTTAAGCCGTTCGCCCGCGCCCCGAAGGATGCCCGCAATCGTCTCGCCGCCCATGCCGGCAATTACGGCTGCGTCCGGCGCGCCGGGAAACGCCTGTGCGCCGTCGCCTACGAAGAACTCCGCCCTTTCCTGAAGCCCCCGCCGCCCAATCAGGCTTCTCGCCTTTTCCAGCGACGGCGCGGAAATATCCGAAAACCAGACCCTCTCGCATCTGCCCATAAGCAAAAGCTGCGCGCCCAGCCTGCCGTGGTCGGCGCCGATGTCAGCCACGGTTCCGCATTCCGGCAGCATGCTGATAATCTCCGAAAGCCTTTCATCCGTCAGCGGCATGCGTTTCCCTCCGTAAAAAGAAATGCCGTCGTCCACTGCGCCGGCATTTCGGTTCCCTCCGGGTCGGTTTCTCAGTCCAGAGAATCCTTCAGCTTGCGGGAGCGGCTGGGATGGCGCAGCTTGCGCAGCGCCTTGGCCTCGATCTGGCGAATGCGCTCGCGCGTCACCTTGAACTCCTTGCCCACCTCTTCCAGCGTGCGCTGACGGCCGTCCTCAAGGCCGAAGCGGAGCTTCAGAACCATTTCCTCTCTGGGCGTCAGCGTAGAAAGCACGCTCATAAGCTGCTCCTTCAGAAGCGTGAACGCGGCGGCCTCGGCGGGCGCGGGCGCGTCCTCATCCGGCAGGAAGTCGCCCAGATGGCTGTCCTCTTCCTCGCCGATTGGCGTTTCCAGCGAAACCGGCTCCTGCGCGATTTTGATAATCTCGCGCACCTTTTCCTCGGAAATGCCCATTTCCTCGGCAATTTCCTCCGGCAGCGGCTCGCGGCCGTATTCCTGCAAAAGCTGGCGGGACACGCGAATCAGCTTGTTGATCGTTTCCACCATGTGCACGGGAATGCGAATCGTGCGCGCCTGATCCGCAATCGCGCGGGTAATGGCCTGACGAATCCACCACGTGGCATACGTGGAGAACTTGTAGCCCTTGCGGTAATCGAACTTGTCCACAGCCTTGATCAGACCCAGATTGCCCTCCTGAATCAGATCCAAAAACAGCATGCCGCGGCCCACATAGCGCTTGGCGATGGACACGACCAGACGCAGGTTCGCCTCGCACAGGCGATGCTTCGCGTCCACATCGCCCTCCTCCATGCGCTTGGCAAGCTCAATTTCCTCGTCCGCCGTAAGCAGCGGAACCTTTCCGATTTCCTTCAGATACATGCGCACGGGATCGTCAATGGAGATGCCCTCGGGCGGCGTCAGATCGTCGAGATGATCGTCCGGCACAGGCGCCGGGTCTGCCTCGCTGACGGTGTTTTCCTTGATAATTTCGATGTTCAGTTCCGACAGCGTATCGAGAATCTTATCGAACTGATCAGGCTCCATCTCGCAATCGGCAAACTGTTCAATGATTTCCTTGATCGTCAGCGCGCCTTTCTGTTTTCCGGCTTCAATCAATTCACGGACGCGATTGGAGATCATTTCCGCATTCTCGTTTTTCATCTTCAGGGCACTCCTTTCGGGGATCGACGCTAATCGAGCTTCGCGAGCAGCGCTTGAATCTGCTGGTTCAGCCGTTTTCTCTCTTCCGCGTCGGCCGTTTTGGCTCGCGCGGCGTACAGGTTTATTTGCTGGTTGATTCGAATCTGGCGAATTCGGTGCAGAAGCTCCTCGGCCAGACTCATCGCCTTCTCCTTATTTTCGGGCAGCGGCTCAAAGTTCATCGCTTCCAGCGCTTCCCTTGACTGTTCCTCCGGAATTTCGCCGATGAAATCCCTCGCCTTCATTCCGGAGGACAGATATTCGAACATGTCGGCATACAGTCCGCTGTCAAAGTCGTCCTTCATCAGCATGTCTGCCGGAATCATTCCGCTATTCAGAAGCGCAATCAGCTGCATCTGCGCAAGCTGCAATTCCGAACGCTTTTCCGGCGCGAGTGCGGGCGTGCGCGGCCTTGGCGCCTCCTCGGCTTTGGGCGGCGCGGACTGACCGATCTGCCGCAGCAGCACGTCCCGCGAATAGCCGGTATCGTGCGCGAGCTTCTGAAGGTAGTTTTCCAGCTCAACCGGATTTTGCACGCTTCGCAGAATCTCGCAGCAGCGGATTGTGTATTGCGTTCGATCCTCCTGAACGGAGATGTCCATTCCGTCGCGCGCGCGCATCATGCGATACTCCGCCGGTTCGATCTTCCTGAGCCCATTCCACGTCTCCGCACCGTTGGCGCGAACGAACTCGTCCGGATCCATGCCGCCCGGATAGTCGATCACGCGTGCCGCCACGCCCTGCGCGCCAAGAATATCCAGCGCGCGCAGCGCCGCCTTGCGTCCCGCGCCGTCGCCGTCGTAGCTGATCCAGACCTCCGGCGCGTAGCGCTTCATCAGCCGCGCCTGTTCCTCGGTCAGCGCCGTGCCCAGCGTGGCGACGACGCCCGGGATGCCGTACTTCAAAAGCGACACCGTGTCCATATACCCTTCCACGAGCACCAGCCGCTTGAGCCCATGCTCCTTTCGGGCGAAGTTCAGCGCGTAGAGGCCGTTTCGCTTGTTGAACACCGGCGTATCTGACGTGTTCAGGTACTTGGGGTTGCCGTCGCCCATGATGCGCCCGCCAAAGCCGAGCACCTTTCCCTGCGGGTTCAGAATGGGAAAGATGACGCGCTCGCGAAACATGTCGTACCTGCGCCCATCCTTCTGGCCGCAGAGCCACGCCGCGTCGATCACCTCGTCGTCAAACCCGGCCTCCTTCAGTGCGCGGTACAGCGTATCGCCGCCGTGCGGCGACGCGCCGAGGCCGAAGCGGCGAATGTCGCTGTCCGTCAGACCGCGGGAGTACAGATACTTGAGCGCCACGCTCCCCTCGGGCTTCCAGATCAGCTGGTGGAAGAACCGCGCGGCCAGCAGATTCGCTTCAAGGATCTTCTCGCGAAGCTGGCGGTTCCTGTCCTCTGTGACGGTCGATTCCAGCCTGTCCGGCATGCGCATGTGCGCCCGGTCGGCCAGAAACTCCACCGCCTCCATGAACTCCAGGTGATCGTACTCCATAACGAATCCTATGACATTGCCGCCCTTGTGGCAACCAAAGCAGTAAAACATCTGACTATCGGTGTCCACCTTGAAGGACGGCGTCTTCTCGTTATGGAAAGGGCAACAGGCCCACAGGTATTTGCCTTTTCGCTTCAGCTGCACGCGCTCGCCGACGATTTCTTCGATGCTCACATGGGAACGAAGCTCATCCAGCCATGCGGAAGGAAGCCTTGAGGACATATTTCACCTTCACCCTTTATTGTTCCGGTCGTTTCTTATTCTCGTTTTGCGTTCCTTTTTCCTGCCTGTTTTTCGACTTTCGACAATTTTCACGCAGGAAATTCTTTCCGCGGAGAAAACCATCGAGCCGAAGCACCTTTCAGTATATCCTTTTCATGGGATATATACCACAAATGCGTCTCATTTCCTGCAAAAATACAAAGTTTTACATTTTTACGGCCAAAACAGACAGAAAGAGCCGCCGCATCCTCAGCGATACGACGACCCTGTTCTCTCGCGCCTTATTTGATTACCCAGTTTTCGAAGGAATACACCGGATTTGCCTCTTCAACCCACGCTTCTACCTGCGCGTTGTAGACGGTTTCCTTCTTCTCGTCCAGCGCGGTCTGTGCGGCGGCGTCCTTCACCTGTTCATAAGGCACAATGCCCGCTTCCGGCTTGGATTCATACTTCACAATGTGCACGCCCATGGAGCTGAGGAACGGCGCGGAATAGTCGCCCACGTTTTCAAGCGCGACCGATTCCCGCAGGAATGCGGAATCCCACGTCGTGGAGGTCTCATACACCAGATAGCCGCGCTCGCGGATGCCATCCTGCTTGGAGCCGGGATCGTCAGAATACTCCGTGATCAGCTCGTCAAACGACGTTCCGGCCTCGATTCCCGCCGTCACCTTGTCGAGCTTCTCCTTTACGTTCGCCCACACGGCCTGCTCGCTCGCTTCAAGCTCGTTCTTCTTCGCGGCCAGCTCAGCCTTCTTCGCGGTCAGCTGGTCGGCAAGCGTCTGCGTGTCTGCCGCGTCGGAGGCCGTGGCTTCGACCGCCGTGGCTTCCTGCTGCTCGGCAAGCTGCGTTTCAAGGTCGCTGATTTCCTTTTCCAGCGCAGAAACGGCGCTCTGCGCCTCGGTGTAAGCGTTCATCACCGCGTCCTCCGGCTGTAAGAACACATGCTTGATGCAGCGGTAGCCCTCCGGCATGTAGTAAATCGTCTGATTCGAATTGCCGACGCTCTCCAGACTGGCCGGCTTGTCGGTATACGTGGTTTTCGCTTCCTCGCTCAGCTTGTCGTACTCCGCCCGGATTTCCTCTTCCGTAACGGTCGTATCCTTGTTGACGACACTTTCCAGACACTCCTTCACGTGGTCGCCGTACACGGCGCTGTACACCGTGCTTTCGGAAATGCCGGAGGTCTTCAGCATCGCCACCGCGTCGTCATGCGAGGAGCCATAGCTCTCGGCGTTTTCAACGTAGGTGTTGTACTCGTTGTCAGCCTCGGTCTGAATGTCGGCCAGCTCCTCCTCGGTAAAGGCCTCGAAGCCCAGATCAAGCATCTTCTGGTCAAGCACGCGGGTCTTGACTATATCCTTCACCACGTTGTCGCGCACGCGGGTGGCGTCCTCCGCCGTGACGCTCTGGGATTCGCTCACGCCAAACATGCTGGCCATGTAGTTCATGTAGGTCACATAGCTATAGTACATGTCCATCTGCTCGTTATAGGTATCCACCGTGTCGCCCTTGGTAACGACTCTGTCACCATAGTAGGTGGCCAGAACCGTGGCCATATCGGCTTCATAGGCGGCCTGCTCCGCCGCGGCCTTTTCGGCCTCCTGCTGCTTCACGTATTCCGGATCGGTGCGAATCAGATTGCAGCCGCACAGAAGCAGGCAGACAGCCATGGCAAGGGACAAAAGTTTCACGGTTTTTGAACGCATTCGTATCTTCCTCCATTTTGCGCCCTCGGCGCAAACTCGTTTGCTACTATTATACACATTTTCGGCTTTCACGCAAGTGTTTTTATCTCCCGAAATCGATTCGCCTCATTTTTGATTAGATTGACCGCCCCCGTGCCCGGCTTCAGCATGCGAATTTCAATCCTTCCCGCCCTCGTCCGGCGCAGCGCGCGCAGGATTCGCCGCACGATTCCCTCCTCCACATCCTCGGGAAGGAAGACATCGATCGGCGCGCAGACGGCGAACAGGCTCCCGCCGCACGCGCCCAGCGCGCGAAAGAACGCGTCCGCGTCCGTCCCCGCGCAGGGATAAAGCCACAGCGCGTCCGGCGCAAAGCGCTGCGCGAGCATCAGAACGACCGCGCAGCCGTCGCCCTCGCCAAGCAGCGTCAGTCGGTCGTTTCGTCTCCGCATCCGCTGAAACACATCCGCCGCCTCGGCGTATCGGTCGCCCGGCCTTTCCTCCGCTCCACGGATTACCAGCAGCGCTCCCCTCTCCATCTGCCCACCTCCCGCAACTTTCCTATGCGCGAGGGCGCGGAATATGCAAAAGGGAGAGACGCCGCTTCACGTCTCTCCCTTGAAAATGCGGGAAAATTATTCCTCTTCTTCCTCTTCCTTCTTGGCGGACTCGATGATCTTCTTGGCGTCCGTCGCGGGAACTTCCTCGTAGCGCTCGAATCTCATGGTGAAGGAGCCGCGGGACTGGGTGAGGGAACGCAGGTCGGTCGCGTACTTGAACATTTCGCTCTGCGGAACCTCGGCCGTCACGCACTGCTGGCCGTCCACCTGATCCATGCCCATGATGCGGCCGCGGCGCTTGTTGATGTCGCCGATGATGTCGCCCATGTACTCATCGGGAATCATGACCTCCACGTGATAGATGGGCTCGAGCAGCACGGGGCTGGCCTGATCCAGCTGCTTGAACGCCAGACGGGCAGCCGTCTTGAACGCCATTTCAGAGGAGTCGACCGGGTGGTAGGAGCCGTCGTGCAGCTTCGCGGTCAGGCCGACCACCGGGAATCCGGCGAGAACGCCCTTCTTGATGTTGTCGCGCAGGCCCTTTTCAACAGCCGGGATGAAGTTGCGCGGTACGACGCCGCCGACAACCGCGTCTTCAAAGATGAAATCGGTGTTGGTGGGATCGTCGTTCGGGCGGAACTCGATAACGACGTCGCCGAACTGGCCGTGTCCGCCGGACTGCTTCTTATGGCGGCCGCGAACGTCGATCTTCTTGCGAATGGTCTCACGGTACGGGATTTTGGGATCCTGCAGGATGCACTCCACGCCGAACTTGCTCTGCAGCTTCTTGGCAACCACGTCGATGTGGGTCTCGCCCAGACCGCTGATCAGGGATTCGGTGGTTTCCGCGTCCTTGGTGACGGTGATGGTCGGGTCTTCCTCCATCAGACGAGCCAGACCGGAGAAGATCTTGTCTTCCTCGCCCGCCTTCTTGGCGTACACGGCCATGGAGATGCAGGGCGCCGGGAACTCGATTTCAGGGAACTTGATGGGCTTGTTCGGGTCGCACAGGGTGTTGCCGGTGGCGACGGAGGCCAGCTTGGCCAGCGCGCAGATATCGCCCGCGACAACCTTGGTGGTGGCCGTGGTCTTCTTGCCGAGCATGAAGTACACGGTGCCGGGCTTCTCGGTCTTCTCGGCGTTGGCGTTGTAGAGCGTAATGTCGCTGGTGAGCACGCCGGAATTGATCTTGAGCAGGCTCAGCTTGCCGACGAACGGGTCAGCCAGCGTCTTAAAGACCTGCGCGGAGAAGGGCTCGTCGTCCTTGCAGACGCGAACTTCCTTTTCGCCGGACTTCGGGTTCACGCCCTCGATCTCTCTGTCCGCCGGAGACGGCAGCAGGTCGACGATGTTGTCCAGCAGCTTGCCCAGACCCACGCGGGTCAGGGAATCGCAGCACACAACCGGAACGACGGAGCCGTCCATGATGCCCTTGCGCAGACCGCGCATGGTATCCTCGGGAGAGAGCTCCATCTCCTCAAAATACTTCTCCATCAGCTCTTCGTCCGCGCCGGCGGCCGCTTCCATGATGGCTTCGCGGGCGGATTCCACCTCGCCGGACACGGAATCCGGAATCGGGATCTCCTTCAAAGTCTTGCCCTCGCCGGTGAACGCCTTGTTTTCAAGCACGCACACAACGCCGGTGAACTGACCCTTTTCCACAATCGGAACCTCGATGGGCGCGATGTGGCTGCCGTATTTGTCGGTAATGGTGGCCAACGCCTTTTCGAAGTTGGCGTTTTCACGGCTCATGTTGTTGATGACGATCATGCGGGGCGTATGAGACTTGTCGCACTGCGCCCAAGCCTTTTCCGCGCCGACGTCCAGACCGCCGACCGCGCCCACGGTGATCAGAGCGCCCTCGCATACGCGCAGGGGTCCCATCATTTCGCCGGCAAAATCGAAATAGCCGGGAATATCGACGAGGTTGATTTTGGTGTCCTTATACTCAAGGGGCGCCAGCGCCGCAGAAATGGAAATCTGACGGCGAATTTCCTCCGGATCGTAGTCGGTCGTAGCGGTGCCGTTTTCAACGCGGCCCTGACGATCAACGACGCCGGTCGTGTAAAGAAGCGCTTCGACCAGAGTGGTCTTGCCTTCGCCGCCGTGTCCCAGCACGGCGATATTGCGGATGTTTTTTGCCTGATAATCCTTCATTCAGTCTTTCCCCCTGTCTTTTCCGATCAAAAGATCATGCGCGCATAACGCCCACACAATACGCTATCTTGTATTGTAACATATTCGGTTAAATTTGAAAAGAGTTTTTTTCACTCGCTCTCATATTTAACGGATTTCCTGCCGTTTTCTCACGGCTTTGTCGCCAGAAGGCGTTCCATCAGGCGGATAACCGCCGGGTTTTCCGCAGATGAATACAGCTTTACGCTGCCCTCGCCCGTTTCCTTCCGCCAGCCGCGCTCCGAAAGCACGCGCGCGAGCTGGCGGCTGGTGCCCTCGTTGCCGTCAAACAGGCGCACGCCGGGCATGGCCTTCTGAATCGCGTCCTTCAGAAACACATAGTGCGTGCAGCCCAGCACCGCCGCGTCAAACCGATATTCGCAAAACGGCGCGAGCGTCCTTTGAAGAAACGCATCCAGCTCCGCCCCCTCGGTAATGCCGCGCTCCACATAATCCATCAGCCCCGGGCACGGCACGGGCACGGCGTATTCGCCATAGCGCTCCATCAGTCGGCGAAACTTTTCCTGCCTGAGCGTCGCGCTGGTCGCCAGCACGGCGACCAAGCCGTCCTTCCGAAAAAGCGACGCGGGCTTCAGCGCAGGCTCCATGCCGATAACCGGGATGGACAGCCTCTCGCGCAGCGCCGCCGCGGCGGCCGAGGTGGCCGTGTTGCAGGCAATCACAATCGCCTTCACGTGCTTTTCCAGAAGAAAATCCGCGTCCGCCTCCGCAAGGCGGAGGATTTCCGGCTCCGGACGCGTGCCGTAGGGCGCGTTTTTATCGTCGCCAAAGTAGATGAAATCCTCGCGCGGCAGGTCGGCGCGCATGTTTCTGAGTACGCTGATTCCGCCGATTCCGGAATCAAACACACCGATCGGACAGCTCTTCATCCGTCCCTGCGCCTCCTTCTCGCCCTTTCCATGCTCCTTCATGAAAAGCCGCCCCGCGGCAATCCGCGAAGCGGCGATGGGATGCGGCGGATTTATTCCTCTTCCTCGGTCTCGGGCAGGTCGGCGTCGTGATACACGTTCTGCGTATCGTCGTAGTCATCCAGCCAGTCGATCAGGCGGGTAATCTTCTCGGCCATCTCTGGATCGGTGATCTCCGTGGTCATGTTGGGAACCATGGCTCGCTCGACGGACAGGAAGGTGCAGCCGGCCTTTTCGAGGTTGTCGCGCACCGCGCTCATGTCGTTGGGGTCGGTGTAGATGACCGCGCTCTCGTCGCCCGCTTCCACGTCGTCCGCGCCGGCGTCCATGGCGAGCATCATCAGCTCGTCCTCGTCCAGACCCTTGCTGTTGTCGATTTCGATTACGCCCTTGCGGGTGAACTTATAGGATACGCAGCCGGAGCTTCCGAGGGAGCCGCCGCACTTGTCAAAGATGTGGCGCACCTCGCTGGCCGTGCGGTTGAGGTTGTCGGTTACGACCTCCACGATCACGGCGATGCCGCCGGGCGCGTAGCCCTCGTAGGTAACCTCTTTGTAGTTGGTGCCCTCGCCCTCGCCCGCTGCCTTCTTGATGGAACGCATGATGTTGTCGTTGGGCATGTTGTTCGCCTTCGCCTTGGCGACGACGTCCTTCAGCTTGCTGTTGACATTGGGATCGGCGCTGCCTCCCTCGCGCACGGCAATGGCAATTTCCCGGCCAATCTTCGTAAAGATTTTGCCTCTCGCGGCGTCCGTCTTTTCCTTTTTGTGCTTTATGGTCGACCATTTATTGTGTCCTGACATCGGAAAGCCCCCTTGAGCATGAAGTCTTCGTATATAATAACACAAATCCCGTTTTGCCGTCAAGAAATACGCTTGCAATCGCGCTGCTTTTTCCATAAAATATAACGTGAGGTGACGTGAACATGCCCATACTCACGGAAATTTCGGTAAATCGCGCGCGCGCGACCCTGCTTTTTGACGACCGCACCCAGCTGACCATCCGCAAAAGCGACCTTGCCGCCTGCCCCTTGCGGGTCGGAGACGAGCTCGACGCGGACGCCTACGCCGGCCGCGTGTGCGCGCATCAGTTCAAGGACGGCTTCGACGCGGCGCTGTCCATTCTGGATTACTCCGCGCGCACGGAGCGCGAAATTGAAAAAAAGCTGCTGGCAAAGGGCTTCCTGCCGGATTGCGTTTCCGCGGTGCTTGCGCGTCTGCGCGAGGCGCGCCTGATCGACGACCGGGAAATCGCCCTGCGCGCCGCCGAATCCGCATCCGCCGGGAAGACCGGCATTTACGCCCTGAAGCGAAAGCTGCGCGCCCGCGGCATCCAAGAATCGGACGTCGAGAACGCGCTTGAAACCATCTCTGATGAAGACCAGCTTGCCGCGGCCACAGCCGTGGCAAAAAAGCTCTCCCCCCGCTATGAGGGACGCGACCCGCGCGAGGCGCGCGCGAAGCTTTCGCAGGCGCTTGCGCGGCGCGGCTTTTCGTGGAGCACGATCGAGGCCGCACTTTCGGAGCTGGACGTGGACGATACCGACTTTACTTGAGCTTCGCCGAAATGCCCATTCGGTCGAGCGCCGGAGAAAGCGCGAAGTACAAAGGCGGCGCGGCCAGCGTGGCAAAGCCCGCGTTAATCAGGGAAGCCGGAAGCTTCTGGAGCATCACGACGAACACCGCGTCCAGCGCCAATCCATCCACGGCCTGCTTCATGATGAACGTTTTGAGCATATAAAGAAACACATACGAAAGCGAACCAATCGCACAGGAAAGATACGCGACGCCCAGCTTTTTACCCGCCGCCGCTTCCTTCGCGCGCCTGAACAGGATGGAGCAGATGAACGCGGATGCAAATTTGGAAACAAACGTGATCACGCAGCCCAGCGCGTCGTAGCCGCCAAGCGTCGCGTCATACAGTCCCGCGCCCAGACCGGATGCGAGCCCCGCGTCCAGCGGCGAAAGAATCAGACCCGCTAAAATGCCCGCCGCGTTGCCAAGATGCACCTTGGACTGAAGCAGCGGAAAGCGGATCAGCGTGCAAACGTACGCCAGCGCCGCCATCAGCGCGGTAAATACCAACCTGTATGTAGAGCGTTCCCTTTTACTCATACAAATCCCCCATCTTTCTGAATTTGCCCGCTATTATACACGCCTTTGCCCCGCGTTTCGAGCCTGCAAGGTAAATTCATTGCGAATTATCAGCGATTTAGAGATTCATAATCTCCTGCAGGCGCTCGGGTGTGTCGCAGCCGATCTCCGTCAGGATACGCTCCGCGCGGCGATGGAAGCGCGTGTGATCGACCAGACGGAACAGCGCCGCGAGCACGTCCACCAGCGCGGTCTCGTCCTGCTTATCCGCCATCCAGCATACGCCGAAAAAACGCATCATCGTGTACACGGCGCACAGCGCCACAAATTCGCCGCGCAATCCGCCGCCCATGTCGGCAAATGGATAGCGCCAAAAGAACATATGATTGACCAGCAGGTTCTCGCAGCCCTGCTCCCAGTCCGGGAAAAGCGCCGTAAAATGCGCGTTTGCGCGGCGGTAGCCTTCCAGCGGACTTTCCGCGCCCTCAAACAGCGCCAGACACCTTTCCGCATAGTCGTGCAGGCTCGGGCTGTTCTCCGTCGTGTGCGCGATAATCTCCCTCACGCACCGAAGGCCGTTCAGAAGATGCGCCTCGCACACCTCCAGCGCTTCAAATTCCGCCAGCTCGTCCTCCCTGCGCGCGAGAAATTCGTCGATGCGCCCCGCCTTCCAGTCGGCGGACAGGATCTCCAGCGCGCGCTCCATGCGCAGAAGACGATGCGTCAGCGAACGCGTGTGATCCTGCATCACGCCGATCAGCTTCATGCGAATTTCCTGCTCGCGCGGCACGGCCTCGAAAAACACACTGTGCCCCGCGCTCTCCGGCGCGTCCTGCGCGAGACTCCGGCGCACGAAGCGCACCGGCCGCCCGGAGTCCCAAAGCATTTCCACCACGCGCTCGCAGCTGGCGGCGCAGGAGCATTCAAAATCTCCCTCGGCGCGGATGGCGCGCGGATACAGGCGGCAGATCGTGGGCAGCGCCTGCTCGCCCGCCTCGGCGTGAATGGCGCACAGCCCGTTTTCCATGCGCAGCGGGCAGTTTCCGTCGTATCGATGCACAAGCTCCGCGTAGGAATCCTCAGTCGGGTAGCGCTTCACGTGCAGCGCGCAGTCCAGCTTCTCCCGCACGTGCTTCCGGCATTCCACGCCCAGCAGGCGGAAATAGTCCTTCATGGACAGGGAGACATTCCAGCCGACGCAGCAGGCCGCGCGGCACATGCCGGTCTTGCAATGAAATTCCGGATAATAGTCCGGCATCAGGTATTCATGCGCGTTTCCCATAGGAATCCCTCTTTCTCCCGGATGATGGGATTATACGCGCGCGCGAATTCGCCGTCACGCGCTCCTTCCGGAAGAAAATGATAATTTTTCCGTTTTTCAATACCATTTATGGAATTACTTGACGCGGCGCAATTTATGTGGTATCCTAATATTGCATATTAGATTCATGTTTGCGAGGTGCTCTGCTATGGCTCAAACGTTTACTCTCTCCTGCGAATCTACGGTCGACCTGCCCTATTCCTACATTGAAGGCCGCGGCATTCCGGTGCTGTTTTATCACTATACTGTGGGCGGTCAGGACTACGTGGACGACATGGGACGCGACCCCGATGGGCTTACGAAGTTCTATGCCCGCATTGCGCAGGGTGCGCTTCCCTCCACCTCCCAGTTGAACACCTACGATTATATGAGCTTCCTTGAGCCGCTTCTCATGCAGGGCGACGTGCTTCACATTGCCTTTGGCTCCGGCATGACGAAGTCCGTCGAGCGCGCGCAGGAGGCCGCGCAGGCGCTGCGCGAAAAGTATCCGAACCGGCGGCTCGCGGTCATCGATTCCACCTGCTCCTCCTCCGGCTACGGCATGCTGGTGGACGACGCAGCCGACCTGCGCGACCGCGGCGAAAGCATGGAGGCGGTCGAGGCTTGGGTGCTCGCCCATGCGCACAAAATTCATCACCAGTTCTTTTCCACCGATCTATCCTACTACCGCCGCGGCGGGCGCGTTTCGGGCGCGGCGGCCACCATCGGCACGATTCTGAACCTCTGCCCGCTGATGCACCTGAACTACGACGGCCGCATTATCGCCTACGGAAAGACGCGCGGTCAGAAGAACGCCATCCGCGAGGCGGTTACCGTCATGCGCGCGCACGCCGAGGGCGGCGAGAGCTATCAGGGAAAGTGCTTTATCTGCCATTCCGATTGCCTTGGAACGGCGCACGCGCTGCGCGACGCGGTAGTTCAGGCCTTTCCGAGCCTGAAGGCGGACGACATCCGCATCTGCGACATCGGCACCATCATTGCCTCCCACACCGGCCCGAACACCGCCGCGCTGTTCTTCATGGGCGACGAACGTCCCCGCTGATCGGGTTTTATGCGTCCGAACGCGTTTCAAGCCATCGATAACCAAGAAATATCCCATTGCTAACATCGATCTGCCTTGAATTTGCCCGCGTTTGGATTCATACGTATTGACAAAGATGGTATAATTAGAATCGTATTCTTTTTAAGGAGCGCTGTACGTGGACGAGAATCGTCAGCTTCTCGGCATATCCGAAACCGCGACCAATGCCGAGATTCGCAAGGCCTACCGCGAGCTGGCTCGCAAATGGCATCCGGATCGCTTTCCGGAGGGCCCGGAGCGCGTATGGGCCGAGCAGAAAATGGTTGAAATCAACCGCGCGTATAACGCGTGCGTATCCCACGCGGTTCCGCCCTCGGAGACGGGCAGCGACGGGAAATACGGCGACGTCCGCTTTCTCATCGAGGCGGGTCAGCTTTCCCGCGCCCGCAAGATTCTGCGCAGCATGGAAAATCGCGACGCGGAATGGAACTACCAGTTTGGCCGTCTTCTGTATGAGCGCCGCGAATACGAAAAGGCCATTCTGTTTTTGCGCATTGCGGTTCGGCAGGCGCCCGGCAACCACGAATACGCCCGCGCGCTGGAAACCGCCGAAGCCTTTTCCATTCACGGGCATACCAGCGTGATCTCTCGGCTGCGCCACCTTCTTCAGCGCAAGGCCATCTGACAGGAGCGTCATTACAGGTGCGGACGGCGGGCAAAGGAGACATCTCCCCTGCCCGCCGTCCGTTTTTTTCAGCGTTTGA
Source organism: bacterium (assembly GCA_963618055.1). Classification (GTDB taxonomy): domain Bacteria; phylum Bacillota; class Clostridia; order Christensenellales; family Aristaeellaceae; genus SFHK01. The sequence continues at coordinate 46,536 of CAVERI010000007.1, forward strand.
ACGCGCCGTCGTATTTCTCCAGCTGCACGCCGCCCTCGTTCAGCATCTCCACGGCGAACGCGTCCGGGTAGCCCTCGTTGTAAACCACGCGCGCAATCCCCGCGTTCACAATCATCTTCGCGCAGATGGCGCAGGGCTGATGCGTGCAATACAGCGTCGCGCCGTCAATGGCCGCGCCCAGTCTGGCCGCCTGAATGATGGCGTTCTGCTCCGCGTGGGTGGCGTAGCAGATTTCCTGCTTCGTGCCCGACGGAATGCCCAGCTTCTCGCGCAGGCATTCGCCCCGCTCCACACACGTGCGCACGCCCGCCGGCGCGCCGTTATAGCCCGTGGTCATGATGCGCTTGTCCTTCACGATCACACAGCCGATTTTGCGGTTTTGCTTATAGCAGCTGGCCCACGAGGCAATCAGATAGGCCATTTCCATGAATCGATCGTCCCATTTGTTCACGTTCTCGCCCCCTCTCGCCTTCATTATAGCGCACGCTCCGCGTTCCGCGCTAAGATTAACACAAATTTTTCCTGTTTTTCCCCTCTGGGGTATTGCCTTTTTGGCCGAAAATGGATAAACTATCATTTGTTCGGTTAGCACTCAAGATTCTTGAGTGCTAACAACAGTGAAAGTTCAGGAGGTAAGTACAATGAAGATCAAGCCTTTGGGTGATCGTGTTGTTATCAAGAACATGGAAGCGGATGAGACCACGAAGGGCGGCATTCTGCTGACCAGCGGCTCCAAGGAAAAGCCGCAGCTCGCGCAGGTTCTGGCCGTCGGCCCCGGCGGCAACGTAGACGGCAAGGAAATCAAGATGTACGTCGAAGCCGGTCAGAAGGTGTTCTATTCCAAGTACGCCGGAACCGAAGTGAAGCTGGACGGCGAGGAATACATCATCGTCCGTCAGAGCGACATTCTCGCGATTGTTGAATAATTCAGGAGGAAACGATTATGGCAAAGCAGATTAAATATGGTGAGGACGCCCGCCGCGCGCTGGAGAAAGGCATCAACGCGCTGGCCGATACCGTCAAAATTACCCTTGGCCCGAAGGGCTGCAACGTGGTTCTGGACAAGAAATACGGCGCTCCGCTGATCACCAACGACGGCGTGACCATCGCCAAGGACATCGAGCTGGAGGATCCCTTTGAGAACATGGGCGCGCAGCTCGTGAAGGAAGTCGCCACCAAGACCAACGACATCGCCGGCGACGGTACCACCACCGCCACCCTGCTGGCGCAGAAGCTGATCAAGGAAGGCCTCAAGAACGTGGCTGCCGGCGCGAACCCCATGGTTCTGAAGAAGGGCATCCTGGGCGCGACCGACGTCGTCGTCGAGAAGCTGAGCGAGATTTCCAAGCCCATCGAGTCCCGTCAGGCCATCGCGCAGGTTGCCGCCATCTCCTCCGGTGACGAGAAGATCGGCCAGCTGGTCGCGGACGCCATGGAAAAGGTCGGCAAGGACGGCGTTATCACCGTTGAAGAGAGCAAGACCATGAAGACCGAGCTGGACGTCGTCGAGGGCATGCAGTTTGACCGCGGCTACGCCTCCGCCTACATGGTAACCGACAACGACAAGATGGAAGCGGTTCTGGACGATCCGCTGATCCTGATCACCGATAAGAAGATTTCCAACATTCAGGAGATCATCTCCATCCTCGAGCCTGTGGCTCAGCAGGGCAAGAAGCTGCTCATCATTGCCGAGGACGTCGAAGGCGAAGCGCTGGCGACCCTCGTGCTCAACAAGCTGCGCGGCGTGTTCACCTGCGTCGCCGTCAAGGCGCCCGGCTTCGGCGATCGCCGCAAGGCCATGCTGCAGGATATCGCCATCCTGACCGGCGGTCAGGTCATCACCGAGGAGCTCGGTCTCGACCTCAAGGAAGCCACCATTGATATGCTGGGTCATGCCCGTCAGGTCAAGGTTGACAAGGACAACACCGTCATCGTCGAAGGCGCCGGTGATCCCTCCGAAATCAAGGCCCGCATCAACTCCATCCGCAGCCAGATCGAGGAAACCACCTCTGATTACGACCGCGAGAAGCTGCAGGAGCGTCTGGCGAAGCTGGCTGGCGGCGTAGCCGTCATCCGCGTCGGCGCTGCGACCGAGGTTGAGATGAAGGAAGGCAAGATGCGCATTGAGGACGCGCTGGCCGCGACCCGCGCCGCCGTTGAGGAAGGCATCGTGCCCGGCGGCGGAACCGCGCTGCTGTCCGCTTCCAAGGCGGTTGCCGATTATATGAAGACTCTGTCCGGCGACGTGAAGACCGGCGCAAGCATCGTTCTGCGCACGCTGGAGGAGCCGCTCCGTCAGATCTGCGCCAACGCCGGTGTGGACGGAAGCGTCGCCATCGAGAAGATCAAGAGCTCCAAGAAGGTCGGCTTCGGCTACGACGCCGCCAAGGACGAGTACTGCGACATGATCGAGCGCGGCATCATCGACCCGACCAAGGTCACCCGCAGCGCCCTGCAGAACGCTACCTCCGTCGCCGCCATGGTGCTCACCACCGAGTCTCTGGTGACCGACCTGCCCGACAAGAATCCCCCGGCCGCGCCCGCGGCTCCCGGCGGAATGGGCGGCATGTATTAATCCAGACCATTCCCTTCAAAGGGCTTCGCTTCGGCGGAGTCCTTTCTCTTCTGAAAAAAAGGAACCGGCGCGGTCTCCGTCATACAACGGGAACCGCGCCGGGTTTTCATGCGGGTGAACTACTCCGCGAGCACGCCCTCTGCCCTGCCCTTGGCGAGCAGCTTTTTATACACCACGAGGAAGCACACAAAGTGTACCGCCGCGGTGACAATCCACGAAATCGGATAGGAGATATACAGCACCTCCGGCCGGGGATCCATGCGGAAAATTGTGTAAATCCACACCACGCGCAAAACGCACGCGCCCATCAGGGACACAATCATCGGCATAATGGACTTTCCCATTCCGCGCAGTGAGCCGACCAGCATATCCATCAGGCCGCAGAAGAAATACGGCTGGCATACGTATTTCAGTCGAATCAGACCAGCCTTGATGACGTCCTCATTTTCATTATAGATGGAAATCAGCGCGTGACCGTTTCTGTACACGCCAACGCCCGCAACCAGACCGAGAACCGTCACATACACGCCGCAGATCAAGGTAATCTTGCCGACGCGGCGATACTTTTTCGCGCCCACGTTCTGCCCGCAGAACGTCAGCGACGCCTGATAGAGCGTGTTCATCATTGCGTACACGAAGCCTTCCAGATTGCCCGCCGCCGCGTTGCCCGCCATAAACGTGGACTGGAACGAGTTTACACTGGACTGAATCAGCACGTTCGAGATGGAGAACAGCATGCCCTGCAAACCGGCCGGCATGCCGCTTTCGGCCAGCTCCTTCACGCGCTTCATGTTGATGCCCAGCTTCTTCAGGTGCAGCTTCGTGCAGTCCTCGTTGTTCATCAGGCAAACGACCACTGCTACCGCGGAAACCGCCTGTGAAATGATCGTCGCCCACGCGACGCCCGCCACATCCATATGGAACTCGATGACGAACAGCAGATTCAGCACGACGTTGACCATGCCGCTGACGATCAGGATAAACATCGGGCGCTTCGTGTCGCCCACCGCGCGCATGACGGCGGAGCCGAAGTTATACAGCATGTTCACCGGCATGCCGACGAAGTAAATGCGCATGTACAGCGCCGCGAGATCAATTACGTCGTCCGGCGAATCCATCAGGCGAAGCAGTGGCTTGGCGAGCGTAAGGCCGATGATCATCAGAATGAAGCCGAAGATCACGGAGATCGTCACGGACGTATGGACGGTTTCCTGCACCTCCTGATCCTTCTGCGCGCCCTTGTACTGCGCGACGACGACGCTGGTGCCGACCGACAGGCCGATGAACAGGTTGACGATCAGGTTAATCAGCGCGCCCGTCGAGCCAACCGCGGCCAGCGACGCTTCCTTGTCCGCCGCGTAACGGCCGACGACCACGTTATCGGCGGCGTTGTACAGCAGCTGCAAAAAGCCGGTAATCATCAAAGGAACCGTAAATGCGGCAATCTTGCCCCACAGCGGCCCCTCCGTCATGTTGATCTCATGTTTTCCGCGCATTTGAATCCTCCATCCACGTAAACAATCCAAGACTGTGACACAGACGGCGGGAATCATCACCCGCCGCCCGTATTATAGCGCCGCAGATGTAAAGTTGCAACGGATGATTTGCAATTTTGTGTTTCCTATTTTGTCACTATTTCGCCTTGATCAATGCGCAGAATCCGCAGCCGGTTCAGGCATTGCCCGTCCGTCCGCACGTCTCCGGCACAATAGGCCAGCAGCACATGATCGCTCTCCGTGTGAATGGCCGTATAGCAATAGCCGCAGAACGGATCATCCTCGATGGCGCGCGCGGGCGTCCAGCTTTGCCCCTCGTCCGCGCTGAGCGCGTACACCAGCGGGCTCCTGCCCCAGTTTCCCTTTTCCTCCCGCGTCTCGTACAGCGGAATTGGATTCCATACGGCGAACAGCCTTCCATCCGCCAGTCGCTTTACCGACAGCGGCGAGATCGGCGACCAGAAGCGCGACGGCACGGCGGGCGACCAAGTATCCCCGCCGTCGCGCGAGCTGAACTGGTATTGCCTTCCAAGGTCGGTGCGCGCCCAGCCCTGTAAAATGCCGTTTTTCAGCTCAGTCACGCCCGGCTCCTGAAGGCCGATCGGCGAGGCGATGCCGGAAAGCGCAACCAGCTCATGACTTTCCCGCCACGTGCGCCCGTCGTCATCCGACAGGAAGAACGTACTCAGCGCGCGCGAATACCACAGCCCGCCGTCCGGCGCGCGCGTTACCACATGCTCTGCCGCCGGGAGCACAATTCGCCCCGTGGACAGGCGCACGGCGCGGTCGTTGTTCACCACAAAGTAGCCCTGCCGCGGCATGCACACGGTAAAATCGCTCCACGTGCGCCCCTCGTCCGCGGAACGCCGGAGAACCATTCGCATGTCCGAAAACGTCTTGCGCACAAGGTAGAACAAGCCGATGTCGCCGTTTTGCATGCGCATCAGGGACACGCTCATGATGTTCACCGCCTCGTGCCCGGCGCTCGTAAACAGCTCCTCCGGCTCCGACCACGTTTCGCCGCCGTCGGATGAACACACCGCGGCAAGGCTCGCCGTGGCATGGTCTCGGTCGCTGTTTCCGACAAAACGGCTGAACACAAATAGCAGCGTGCCGTCCCTGCGCTTCAGAAACGCGCCCTCGCTGTTTCGCGGGTTTCCTTCTCCCGGCGCAAAGTCCTTCAATATCCGTCCCATCCTCGCCTCGCTCATTCGCCGCCCTCCTTCGCACTTTCCTTTGCAGGTCTTCCCTATATCTCCCGCACGCTTCCGTCGCACAGCCGAATTGCGGCGCTTTTCACGCGCGGCATGCCCGCCACCGGACGGCGAGCAATCCCCTCCCAGCCCGGCCTTTCCGGCGCGATCCCAAGGCCGTAGGCAAAATACAGATAGGCGGGCACCGCCGACCAGCCGTGGCACAGGCTGCCTGCGTTATCAAACGCATCGGCGCCGTCGATCGTCTCCCAGAAGCTCGTCGCGCCGGCGAACAGCATCTTGCCCCACTGCGCCTCCACGTCCCGGCGTACCCAGTCGCCGCAGCCCTCCGCGCGGGAGAGCAGCGCGTCATACTTGAACGCGGTATAGGCCAGCGTCACAGGCACGAGCCCGCCTCGCGTCAGGCTTTCGCACACGCGCAATACCTCGCCGTCCGGGCAAATGCCGGAGACGACGCACAGCGCCTGCGTAAGCTCACTCAGGCCGCTTCGGCCGCTTGCGTCCATGAAGGAGAAATACCGCGCGTTCTCCGCGTCGTAATACGCCCGGTGCGCGGCCTCGGCCATCCGTTCCGCCTTGCGTTCCAGCTCGCCGGCCTCCTCCGCGCGCTCAAGCTCGCGCTCGATCCTCGCCAGCGCGCGCGCCGCGAGAATCACGAACGCGCTCAGCGGCGCTTCCAGACGGTTCTCGTCCGTGTCAACGCCCTTTTCCAGATGGCCGTCCAGTCCCTCCGACCACTCGTAGAAGTTCCACCTGCCCGCGTAGCGCGCCACAAGCCCATCGCCCCGGACGCGCGCGAGCGCCGTCTTCACAATCGTTTCGGCCACGGGCAGCATTTCCCGCGCAAACGCGCGGTCGCCGGAAAACAGCAGGTTCTCCCACAGCGCCACGACGTACATCATCGAGAAGGACGGAATGTTCACATCCGCCCGCGAAGGCGCGCACAGCTCCAGCAGCCCGTCCGGGCGCAGCGTGCGTCCCAGCAGACGCAGACTCGCCTGCGCGAAGCGGTATTCGCCAAAGGCATAGTAGCCGATCAGCATCTGGTTGCGGCTGTCCATGGCGTACAGCGCCTGCTCGCGCCACGGGCAGTCCTCGTAGTGCTCGTGCATGCACATTTCCAGCGTGCGCAGGCAGGTATCGTAAATGCGCTGGTGCAGCGCGTCCTCCAGCTCCATATGCGCGCCCCTCGGCAGCGGATACGTCAGCGGACGCAGGCCCGCATAGTGAAGCTGTACCCTGTGCGCGCGCACGAACAGCTGAATATAGCGCCCGCCGATGCGGCGATAAGGATGGAAGAAGCGGGAACGCCCCCTCGGCGCGACATACCGCGCGCAGAAATTGCGAATGCCCACATAGCTGCGCACGCGCAGATCGTCCAGATGCTCGCCCCAGCCGATCAGCACCTCGGTATCCTCGTCCACCGTCAGCTCCACGTCCATCAGACCGACCTCGTTGCGCCCGAGATCGTAGACCAGATAGATACCCTCGCCCATGTCGCTCGCGAACGTGCCGTCTTCCTCCAGCGCCCGCCTCTCCACGAAGGACAGATAGGCGTATTGCATCCGCTGGCCAAGGCTCCTTGCGTCGTCCCTCTCCTGATATACGCCCTGCGCGACCAGCTTTCCCGAAACGCGCTCGCCCATCACGCACGGTTCAATCGGGCGGTTCGTGAACGGCGGAATTTCCCCCGCCGCCACGGCGTTCTTTCCCATGACAATCGGCTTCGTCGCGTCGTAATCAAAGGTAAAGCCCAGCTGCGGCGAAATCAGCGCCGCGTCGCCGCGCGCGTAGCGCTCGTCCAGCGCGCAGAGCGTATCGAGATCGCTGTACGCCCGGCTCTCACCGTCCGCGAACACCTCGAACATCACATACGCGTGCCCGCGGATATAAACAAAGGAATCCTTCTTCGCGCAATAGCAGCGAATCGTCAGCTCGTTTTCGCCCAGCCGCACGCGCGCCGACAGGTCGATTTCGTCAAACACGCGCAGGCGCTCGTCGTCCGGATACTGATAGGAATACACATATTCCCCGTTCAGATAAATGGCATAGTGCGACTCCGCCGCGACGCGCAGAAGCGTCTGCGTCTTCCCTGCGGCAAATTTCGTTTCAAACGCCGCGTACACGTTCACCACGCCGCCGTCGTCCACCCAGATTGGTTTCGCGTTTACAAAAGGATTCATAAACCGCTTCTCCCCTTCGCCTGTACTGTTTTGATTTCATTATACATTTAACCGGTTCATCCGTCAACGATGAATCTCGGCTTCGCGGACGCGGAATCACGGTACTTAACCGATTCATCATAAAAACGTCGTTGACAAGGGAATGGAAATCGTGTATGATTTGTCTATCGATGAGGGAGTAATCAACGCGCAAGCGTAATGAAGCCACCATCACGGAAGCATGGCTTCCTGACTTCATTTGAAATGATGAGACTTATCTGTTCACAAGAGCAGGTGGGTCTCTTTTCTATTCCCGAACGACCAACGCAAAAAGGAGGGAAATTGATGAAGGACTACGAGAAAACCATTGCACAGACGCTGACAGATGCGCAGACGACGCTCGAAGGTCTCTCGGACGCCGAGGTGCAGCGCCGCGCGGCGCAGTACGGCCGGAATCGCCTGAAGGAGGGGCGCAAAACGCCCCTGATCCAGCGCTTCCTTCAGCAGCTCGCCGACCCGATGATCCTCATCCTGCTGGCTGCGGCGCTGATTTCCGGCGTTACCAGTGTTCTGCAGGGTGAGTCGATGGCCGACGTGTTCATCATTCTGATCGTCGTGATCATCAACGCCGTTTTGAACGTGCTTCAGGAAAGCAAGGCCGAAAAGGCCGTGGCTTCCCTTCAGGAAATGTCCGCCGCTACCAGTAAGGTGCTTCGAGACGGCCGCCAGCAGACGGTTCCGAGCGAAGCGCTCGTGCCCGGCGACGTCATCCTGCTGGAAGCGGGCGACGCGGTGCCCGCCGACGCGCGCGTGATCGAGGCTGCCTCCCTGAAGGTGGAGGAAGCGGCGCTGACCGGCGAATCCGTGCCCGTAACCAAGCAGACGGAGCCCCTGAAAGAGGAAAACGGCCGCGCCGTTCCCCTCGGCGACCGCAGCAACATGGTCTATATGGGCTCGACCGTCGCCTATGGCCGCGGCAAGGCCGTCATCACGCAGACGGGCATGCAGACCGAAATGGGCAAGATCGCCGACGCGCTGGACAAGGCCGAGAAGAGCCAGACGCCGCTTCAGATCAAGCTATCCCAGCTGAGCAAGACGCTTACGTATCTGGTCGTGGGCATCTGCGCGGTCATCTTCGCCGTGGGCGTTCTGCGGCATGAGCCGGTGCTCGATTCCTTCATGGTGGCCGTATCGCTCGCCGTGGCCGCGATTCCCGAGGGACTGGCGGCGGTGGTAACGATCGTGCTTTCCATCGGCGTAATTCGCATGAGCAAGCGCAACGCCATCATCCGAAAGCTCACGGCAGTGGAAACGCTGGGCTGCGCGCAGATCATCTGCTCGGACAAAACCGGCACGCTCACCCAGAACAAAATGACCGTCGTCGAAACCGCGGGCGACGACACGGCGCTCCTTGCGACGGCTATGGCGCTGTGCTCCGACGCGGAGCTGGACGAGGACGGCTCCGCCATCGGCGAGCCCACCGAATGCGCGCTGGTCAACTACGCCGCAGCCAACGGTCTCAAAAAGCCCGCTCTGAAGATGGAGCAGCCGCGCGTCGGCGAAGCGCCGTTCGATTCCATGCGCAAGATGATGTCCACGCTGCACCGCCTGCCGGACGGCTCAATCATCCAGTACACCAAGGGCGCGCCGGACGAGGTGCTGAAAAACTGCACCCACGCCCTTTTAAACGGCCAGCGCGTGCCCATGACGGCCGAAATGCGCGCGGAAATTCTCGCGCAGAACAAGCATATGGCCGACCGCGCCCTGCGCGTGCTGTGCGCCGCCGAGCGCGAATGGGACGCGCTTCCCGAGAACACCAGCCCTGCCTTCCTCGAGCAGTCGCTCACCTATATCGGCCTGACCGGCATGATCGACCCCGTCCGTCCCGAGGTGAAGCCCGCCATTGAGGAATGCCGCCGCGCGGGCATTCGCCCGATCATGATCACCGGCGACCACCGCGATACCGCCGTGGCTATCGCGACGCAGCTGGGCATCATCACCTCCCCCGAGCAGGCCATCACCGGCGCGCAGCTGGACGAAATCTCCGATGAAGCGCTGGACAGCGAAATTGAGAAATTTTCCGTCTACGCCCGCGTGCAGCCGGAGCACAAGGTGCGCATCGTAAATGCGTGGAAGAAGCGCGGCAAGGTCACCGCCATGACGGGCGACGGCGTGAACGACGCACCGTCCATCAAAAACGCGGATATCGGCATCGGCATGGGCATCACCGGCACCGACGTAACCAAGAACGTCGCCGATATGGTGCTGGCCGACGACAACTTTGCCACCATCGTGAACGCCGTCGGCGAGGGCCGCCGTATCTACGACAACATTCGCAAGGCCATTCAGTTCCTGCTCGCGTCCAACATGAGCGAGGTGCTGGCCATCTTCTTCTCCACGCTGCTGGGCTTCACGATTCTGAAGCCCGTCCACCTTCTGTGGATCAACCTGATCACAGACTGCTTCCCGGCGCTGGCTCTGGGCATGGAAAACGGCGAACGCGACCTGATGGATCGCCCGCCGCGCAATCCCCGCGAGGGCATCTTCGCCGGCGGCATGGGCGCAGCCGTGGCCGTTCAGGGCGTGATGCTGACCGTGATCACCATGGCCGCCTACTTCATCGGCCACTTCATGGAAACCGGCGCATGGGAAATCACAAACAGCGCCGACGGCATGACGATGGCGTTCCTCTCCCTGTCTATGGCGGAAATTTTCCACTCGTTCAACATGCGCTCGCTGCATAAGTCCGTGTTCCACATGGGCTCACAGAACCTGTACATCTGGGGCGCGATGCTGCTTTCCCTGATTTCCACCGCCGCGGTCATCTATATCCCCTTCCTGTCGAACGCCTTCGGCTTCGAGTCCATCAGCTTTGCCGAGTACCTCGCAGCCATGCTTCTCGCCCTGTCCATCATCCCGATGGTGGAAATCGAGAAAATCTTCGAACGCCGCCGCGACCGCAAACGCGGTTAATCTCCCCGGGAGGCCGGTCTCCCCGGTCTCCCGTCATCCCACAAAGTTAACACGCAAAAACATTGACAAACCAACCCAATGGCGGTATAATATTACCTGTTCACGAGCGTGAACAGCATAACTGGGTGTAGCGCAGCTTGGTAGCGTGCTTGAATGGGGTTCAAGAGGCCGGAGGTTCAAATCCTCTCACCCAGACTGAAAGAAACTTGGTACGATGGCAAAGGCCTGAAATACCAAGTTTTTTCTATGTGCGCTGAATGCGCAGACGATTCTCGAATGCTCGGATTCTCTCTTAAAAACTGCTTTGCGTGGTAAAAATGTGGTAGTGCGTGGCAAGACACCACCGCCGAGAGACTGCAAGACGCTGCTCCAGTTCTTCACCGGATGTAGGCTGCTGTCATAGAGAACGTGGTCCTTGCGGCCGCGCTGTATTTCAGCGAATTTGTCTATGACAAAAAGGCCGTCGGCAATCTTCGCCAACAGCTTCTTTTTTTCACGCGCGGCTTATTTGCCGGACTCGCTCGTGCTCCGCATCTGGAACGTGGAGAGCACGACCTCGGCAATCGACTTTGTCACGCCCGTGAACGTGAAGATGTACATATTTTCCCCGGCCGCCAGATAATACTGGTGGATTTCGTAGCCGTTGTAACTCGCGCCGATATACAAAAGGTTGGCGAGCGAATTAAACTCGTACTTTCCGCAGTCGTCAGAAAACTTGATGCCGGGGCACTGCGCGGTGAGTGCCTTCTTGAAGGTATCCAGCGAATCGATCAGATCCTCATTGCTGGCGCCGTCGGCCTTTCCATAATTCAAAACTAAGCTCGCGCCATCGGCGGACGCGGCGATCAGCACGTCGTTTTCCGCGGTCATTTTCTTTCGAATTCCGCTCACGTCCAGATCCGGAAGCAGCTCATACGCCTGATCCAGATTCTCCTTATGGGAACCGGCGCCGATCAGCGCCCACTCGGCAGGCACGCCGACATAGTAGCCCGCGTAGGGGCTGATGTAGCCATGCATCAGAATGCCCTCGTCCGCCGCCTCGGATTTCGTAGCCTCGACGGGCGTCGCAGCCGTTTCAGCCGATACAGACAAGCTCGCAAGCAGCATCAAAAGCGCAAGCAGACACGCGAAAAATCTCTTCATTCCTTGTTTCCCTCCCATTCATCTGCTTCATCATAGCACAAATACCCGCCAAAATCAACGCATAATCCGGAGAATTCATCTTTCGTTCCAGATCACGCCCACAATTTGACCAAATTTTTCCGAACTTCAGACCAAAAAACGGAACCTCCGTCGAAGCGCGCGCGTCTAAAGAACACCAATGATTCGGAGGTGGAATTTATGAAACGCACAATTTCGATTCTTCTTGTTCTGGTTATGCTCCTTGGTATCTACCCTGCGGCATTGGCCGACTGGGGTGACGACGGCTGGAGCGATTCCAGCAGCTGGGGCGACACGACCTCCTCCGGCTCCACTACGGTGGAAGCCAAAACAAGTCTATCCTCGGCCTCCAATGCGCAGCTTCGCAACATCGAGCTCGCGGCCGAAGCCATTTCCGGCACGCGCGTCTCCTACGGCAGCAATTTCAGCTTTAACGATGTCGTGGGCGAGCGTTCGGCCGACAACGGCTACCGCATGGCGATTAACGGCCGCGGCGTAAGCGTTCGCGGAGGCGGCGTGGGGCAGGTTGCGACGACCCTGTATCTGGCACTGAAAAAGCTGAAGAACATCAGCTACATTGAGCTGCACACCTACGGTGACCGCTTCACCGGCAGCTATGTGGCCTCCGGCAGCAACGCCGTCGTTACCGACTATGCCAACGGACAGGACTTCATCTTCCGCAATAAGGCGGGCAACCTGACCATCGACATGTGGGTCAGCCGCAGCTACCTGTACTGCCAGATCTCGGTTTCCAAGTCCTCCGGCGGCGAAGCGGTCGACGGCAAGGTTGGCTCCGCGTCGATCAAGCTTTCCGGCACCAACACGCTAAAGAACAACGTCCGTCTGGCGGCCGAGAGCCTGAGCAGCGTCACGCTGTCCTCGTGGGATGAATTCTCCTTCAACCAGATCGTCGGCCCCCGCACAGAAAAGCACGGCTACGGCGCAGCCATCAACGGACGCGGCGTGCGCGTAATCGGCGGCGGCGTAGCGCAGGTTGCCAGCGTGATTTACATGGCGGTGAAGGATCTGAACAACGTGGTCATCACCGAATCCCGCACCTACGGCAAGGATTACAATCAGTCCTACGTATCCAACGCCGACAACGCCATCGTGACCGACTACAACAACAATATCGACTTCTGCTTCCGCTACCGCGGCTACGGAAAGCTGAAGATCGTCGTCTCCGTAAACAAGAGCGGCACGCTTCTGACCTGCGACGTGTACGAAAGCAAATAACCAATCACAAACAGCCGGGGCGATTGCTCCGGCTGTTTGTGTTTTAAAAGCGCCCGCTTCCAGTTGGAAGCAGGCGTTTTAACGTTTACAGGCTTATTCCGCCAGCGTAACTTCCTTATGCGCGTCGGAGGAATCGTAGATCGCCTGCATCATCTTGGCGGTGACGATGACCGTATCGATGTGAGACGGCAGCTTCTCGCCGGTCTTGATGCAGTCGATGAAGGCGTTGATTTCGGTCTCAAAGTGGTTGCGCTGCTTGAACTCGGGCTTATACTCGATCAGCGCGCCGTGCTCGGCGGTGTACACCTTGAAGTCCGCGCCATACTGCAGGCGGATGCCGGCCTTATCGCCCATGAAGTCGATATAGGTCTCCGACTCGCCGATGTTCTGCGCCCACGCGCCGTTCACGGTGATCGTCGGGCCCGCGGTGCGGATCAGAGCAGTCACGGAATCGTCCACGTCGTAGGTGCCGTTCAGGTTCTTGGTGTTCTCCGCCCACATGCCCTTATAGGCGTAGTTCTTCATATCCTTGCCCAGCTTGCAGAACGCTTCGCCGGTGACGGTCTTCGGCATGGGATCGCCGCAGCAATACATCACGATGTCCAGATAATGCACGCCCCAGTCGATCAGCGCGCCGCCGCCCGCGATAGCCTTCGTCGTGAACGCGCCGCCCAGTCCGGGGATGGAGCGATGCGCGCGGAAGGACACGTACACATGGAACACATCGCCCAGCTTGCCGTCGTCGATAAACTGCTTGATCAGATTCACGCTGTCGTTGAAGCGATTGACAACGCCGATGTTGAGCACCTTGCCGGTCTCATGCTGAACCTTCTGCATCTCCAGCGCCTCCGCGTAGGTGCGGGCGGCGGGCTTTTCGCACAGGACGTTCTTTCCGGCGCGCAGCGCGTCAATCGCAATCACAGGATGCATGTTGTTGGGCGTGCAGACAGAAACCGCCTCGATCTCCGGATCGTTCAGCGCCACATGGTAATCGGTAATCGCGGTGCCGCAGCCATAGGTTTCCACGGCCTTTTCGGCGCGCTCGGGAATGATGTCGCAGAAATACTTGATCTCCGCCTCCGGATTCTTCATATAGGCAGGAATATGAGCCGCATTTGCAATGGTACCGCAACCGATGATGGCAACCTTCATTTCAATTCACCCTCCGCATTGTTTCTCGTCGTTCCGTTTCATGTTCAAGATAGGAACATTTTCCGGTCTCTTTTATTATAAACCATGCACGCCGGAAAAGATTTTCAATCATGTTAAAACTTTCATCAATTCGAATATTTCTCGTTCAGCGCCTCCGCCAGACGTTTAAAATCCGCCAGCGTCAGCGTTTCTCCCCGCACGCGCCCGTCAAGCCCCGCATTCTCCAGCGCGCGGAGCGCGTCCGCGCGGGAAAGGCTCAGCCCGGCGGTCAGGTTATTGACCAGCGTTTTGCGCCGCATGCGGAAGGCGACCTGAATCAGGTTCAAAAACGCTTCCTCCTGTTCCGCGGGCATCGCGCGCGTTTTGCGCATCTCCAGCTTCAAAAGCGCGCTGTCCACGTGGGGCGGCGGCGTAAACAGAGACGCAGGCGCCTCCATCACCATGGACGGCTCGGCAAAGTAGCGCACCGTCGCCGCCGTCGCGCACCAGTTCTTGTCGCCGGGCTGCGAAAGCATGCGCTCCGCCGCCTCCCTCTGCACCATCACGGTAATTCGTTCAGGCGACAGCCGCACGGCGCGCATCAGAAAATCCGCCGTGATGTAATACGGCAGGTTGGCGACGATGGAAAACGGCGCGTTTTCGCCGAATGCCTCCGCCGTCAGCGCCTTCAGATCTGCCTTCATGCAGTCGGCAAACACGACGCGCGCGCGTCTTTCGCCCAGCACGTCGCGAAGCACCGGCTCCACGGCGCGATCCAGCTCCACGGCCAGCACATCCGCGCCCGCGTCAACCATGCTTGCCGTAAGAAGACCCGCACCCGGGCCGATTTCAAGGATATGGTCGCCCGCCTTCACGCCCGCGCGCGCCACAATCTCGGCTACCGCATGGTCGTTCAGCAGAAAGTTCTGTCCCAGCGAATGCGTAAAATGAAATCCATGCGTCTCAAGCGCGACGCGCGCCCGGAGCGACAATGACAGCTCATCCGGCATGCTCTTCCTCCCATGGTCTTTTCCTTCCGGAAAGTCCCTCCGTATACAGCGGCGAAGGCGGCTTCTCGCCTCCCCCAGCCCGCCAGAAACGCCGGGCACAGCCGGAATCCGCGCCGAGCCGCTTGTGGGGGTGGTGCGGAGGGGGAGCAAGCTCCCCCTCCGCCTCCCCGGAGTCAGCGCAGCGCCTCGAGCTCGCGGATGCGGCCGCGAATGGATTCAGCCAGCGTCTTCTTTTCCTCCAGCTTGGCCTTTTCCTGCTCCACCAGCTGCGCCGGAGCCTTCGCAAGGAAGCCCTCGTTATGCAGCTTCGCGTCCGCGCGGGCAATTTCGTTCTCGGCGTTCGTCAAATCCTTGTTCATACGCGCGATTTCCTTGTCCACGTCCACCAGCTCGCCCAGCGGGATAAACAGCGAGCAGCCCGCGGTCACGGCAGAAGCGGATTTCTCCGGGTTCGGCGCGGAAGCGTCCAGATACTCCACGCCGCTGGCCGCAGCAAGGCGCATGAAGTAGCCCTCCGCGCCCTTGAACGCGTTCATCAGCTCCGGCGCGGGCTTCAGAATCAGCGTAGCGCGCTTGGAGGCGTTCACCTTCATCTCCACGCGCAGGTTGCGCGCGGCGCGGATGACCTCCATCACGGCCTCCATCTGCTTCGCTTCCTCGCCAAAGTCGTATTCCGGCTTCGCCTCCGGCCAGCTGGCGTTGATCAGCATGCCCTCGTGGCCGGGCAGGTAGGAATACAGCTCCTCGGTGATGAACGGCATATAGGGATGCAGCAGCTTCAGAATGCCGGTGAGCACGTAAATCAGCGTTTCCTGCGCGGCGTTCCGTGCGTCCGCGTCGTCGCCGTTGAGCGCGTGCTTGCTCATCTCGATATACCAGTCGCAGAACGACGACCAGATGAAGTCGTACAGGTTCGCGGCGGCCATGCCGAGGTCGAAGGATTCAAGGTTCTGGGTGATCTCGCGCACGATGTCGTTAAAGCGCTTGAGCATCCACTTATCGGACAGCGCAAGGTGCTCGGCGGAGGGCACGCCCTTCGGCTCGAAGTCCTGCATGTTCATCAGCGCGAAGCGGCTGGCGTTCCAGATCTTGTTGGCGAAGTTGCGGTACGTCTCGATCTTCTCCAGCGACATGCGCACGTCCGCGCCGGGCGCGACGCCGATTTCCAGCGAGAAGCGCAGCGCGTCCGCGCCGTACTTGTCGATGACCTCCAGCGGGTCGATGCCGTTGCCCAGCGACTTGCTCATCTTGCGACCCTGCGCGTCGCGAACCAGACCGTGCATCAGCGCCACGCTGAACGGGCACTTGCCGGTCTGCTCCAGTCCCGAGAACACCATGCGCGCCAGCCAGAAGAAGATGATGTCGTAGCCGCAGGAAAGCACGCTGTTGGGATAGAAATTCCTGTAATCTTCGGTCTCCTCCGGCCAGCCGAGCGTGGAGAACGGCCAGAGCGCCGAGGAAAACCACGTGTCGAGAACATCCTCATCCTGTCTCACGGGCGCGCCGCACTTCGGGCATACCCTGATATCCTCGCGGGACACAATGATCTCGCCGCAGGTATCGCAGTAAAACGCCGGAATGCGATGTCCCCACCAGAGCTGGCGGGAAATGCACCAGTCGCGGGTGTTTTCCATCCAGTTGAGATAGGTCTTTTCGAATCTCTCGGGCACGAAGCGCAGCTCGCCGTCCTTGACCACCTTCACGGCGGGACGCGCCAGCGGCTCCATCTTCACAAACCACTGCTTGGACACCATCGGCTCGATCGTGTGGTGGCAGCGATAGCAGGTTCCCACCTCGTGGGTAAGCGGCTCGATCTTCTTGAGCAAGCCCGCCTCCTTCAGGTCGGCAACGATGGCCTTGCGCGCCTCGGCTGTGGTCATGCCGGCGTACTTGCCGCAGTCCAACACCGTGGGCTCGTCCTTCGTGGCGCGGCCGCTGGCGATCCACTCGGCGTTCTCGGCGGCTTCCTTCGCGCCGGTCATATGGCCGTCGTAGGTAAACACGCGCACCATGGGCAGGTTGTGGCGCTTACCCACCTCGTAGTCGTTGGGGTCGTGCGCGGGCGTGATCTTCACAACGCCGGTTCCCTTGGTCATGTCGGCGTGCTCGTCGCACACGATCGGAATTTCCTTATTGATCAGCGGCAGCACCACATGGCAGCCGTGCAGATGCGCATAGCGTTCATCCTCGGCGTTGATAGCCACGGCCGTATCGCCCAGCATGGTTTCGGGGCGCGTGGTGGCCAGCTCCAGCATTTCGCCGGTTTCCTTCACGGGATACAATAGATGCCAGAAGCTGCCGTCCTGCGACTCGTATTCCACCTCTGCGTCGGAAATGGAGGTCTTGCAGCAGGGGCACCAGTTGATCATGCGCCAGCCCTGATAAATCAGTCCCTTTTCATACAGGCGCACAAAGGTCTCGCGCACGGCGCGGGACAGCCCCTCGTCCATGGTGAAGCGCTCGCGGCTCCAATCGCAGGAAACGCCCAGCTTGCGCAGCTGCCGGACGATGCGTCCGCCGTATTCCTTTTTCCAGTCCCACGTGCGCTCGAGGAACTTTTCGCGCCCCAGATCCTTCTTGGTCAGGCCTTCCTTCGCCAGCGCCTCCACCACCTTCACCTCGGTGGCGATGGCGGCGTGATCCGTGCCGGGCACCCACAGCGTGGGATCGCCCTTCATGCGGTGATAGCGAATCAGCACATCCTGCGGCATTTCGTCCAGCGCGTGACCCACGTGCAGCTGTCCGGTAATGTTCGGCGGCGGCATCACGATGGTGAACGGCTTTTTGCCCTTCACCATCTTCGGCTTAAACGCGCCGCTCTCCTCCCACATTTTATAAATGCGGTCTTCCATGTCCTTCGGCGAATACACCTTCGCCATTTCAAACGTGTTCTGCTTTTCCATATAGACCCCTCTTCCGAAGCTTATTTTCCAATCGCGATTACCAGCACCGCGCCGGCCAGTGCAAGAAGCAGCCCGATCACCCGGATTGCGAGCGCGCACTTTGGGCAGCGCCGACTTACGACAAAGTTCAAAAGCGCGCCCGCAGCCATGATGATCAGGCCGACTACGCCCCACGCGTTCACGCCCGGGCTTGCCGAAAACACCCTTCTCATCCTGCACCCCTCCCTTTCTCATCGGCAAAACGATAGAAAAAAAGCAACCTCGCCTCTTGGGCGGATTGCTCCGCGGTACCACCAGAATTTTTCCCTCACACGCGCTGTATCGGGCGCGCCCGCACGAACTACTCCGTTCATCCGCGGCCTCCGAAGCGACCTTCAGCGCGGCTTATCCCGGGCGGCCTTGCAGCCAACGAACCGCCCTCTCTGTTGGAAAGACGCGCCTACTCCTCTTCGTCATAGGCTTCTATATTCCTATTATACCAAACTCCAGCGTTCCCCGTCAATTCATTTTCACCGTTTTCAGTTTTTTTACGCCGGAAACGACGTAGCTCACCATTGCCAAGAACGACATGCACACCGCCGCGAGGATTACATAGTGCCCCGCCGCGCGCACGCCCTCCAGCGAATGCCACGGGAACACCAAAATGATGCCCGTCACAAACAGAACCGTCGCCGCCTTGCCGAACAGGTTCGCCTGCACGACGATGCCGCTTTTCAGCATGAAAAGCGCGCCGCACATCATCAAAAGCTCCTTCAGAAGCATAGCCAGCAGAATAGCCCAGTTCAGCGAGCTGTATTTCTCCTCCACCAGATACCCGCCGTCCGCCATGCAGAACAGAAGCGACAGCACCATCACCTTATCCGCCAGCGGGTCGCACAGCTTGCCAAACGACGTAATCTGGTGCCATTTGCGCGCCAGATACCCGTCCAGCATGTCGGTAAAGCTGGCCGTAGCAAACACGATCAGCGAAACATACCGCTTCTCCGGCAGCTGATAATAGGCAATCAGAAACACGGGAATCAGCAGCAGACGAAAGATAGTCAGACAGTTGGGAATATTCACCCAATTCTTCGTATCGTTTTCCATGCATCCGCCTCCTCCATAATTCCAGAAGCTTATTTTACCACAAAACCGCCACGAATTCAACGAACGGAAGCGGCTTTTTGACAACTTTCACGTAAAAATTGCCAACGTCCTGCATAATTCCACGTGAAAATCGCCGTTCTTCAGCCTTCGAAGAGCGGCGGTTTCCCTTAAAATTGATTGCGCGGATCCGGGCTGCGGCGCTTTTTGCCGGTATCG